>JASFOT010000001.1:0-40190 GCA_050116375.1 Gammaproteobacteria bacterium
TTATCCGGCCGCGAGGCCGGCGGGATCGGCGCAACTCTCCGCCTGAGCGCCAGTTCCTGTGCGATGGCTGTCCGTTTCTCCACGCTCTCCTCCGATTCGGTAAACAGTTTTGCAGCTTCCCGGGCGGCTCCCCGCCTGTCGCTGACGGCATCCACCGTGATCTCGTACCGGAAGTGTCCCCGGGATATATCGATGCTGTCGCCGATCTTTACATTCCTGGACGGCTTGGCCCTTTGACCGTTCAGATGAACCTTGCCCCCGGTTACCGCCTCCCGCGCGAGGGCGCGGGTCTTGAAAAACCGGGCTGCCCAAAGCCATTTATCCAGTCGCACATCGTCGCTCATAACGCCTCGACACCCGGTTCCTGCCGTTACCCGCACTCGTCACGATCAGCCCGGGTACAGGCCATTCCCGCTGATATAATTGACCGCCTTTCCCGAGGAGGCTGCCAGATGAACCCTGCGTTTCTCAACACCCTCGCCGACGAAACCGAATCACTGAAGCCCGCAGGCCTGTTCAAGGCGGAGCGGGTAATCACGACGCCCCAGGATGCCGCCATAAGCATCCAGGGAGATCGAAAGGTAATCAATCTGTGCGCCAACAACTACCTTGGTCTGGCGAATCACGCGGAGCTGATCAAGGCTGCACACGAGGGTCTGGACCGTTACGGTTACGGCGTTGCGTCCGTGCGTTTCATATGCGGCACCCAGACCGTGCACAAGGAACTGGAAGACCGAATCAGCGGATTTCTGGGCACAGAGGACACCATCCTTTACTCGTCCTGCTTCGACGCCAACGGCGGCCTTTTCGAGACCCTTCTGGGGCCTGAGGACGCGGTGATCAGCGACGAACTGAACCATGCTTCCATCATCGACGGCATTCGCCTGAGCAAGGCGAAACGCTATCGTTATACCCACAATGACATGGCGGATCTCGAGGCGCGACTGGCCGAGTCCCGGGACGCCCGGGTGCGTCTGATCGCGACAGACGGCGTCTTCTCCATGGACGGCACCATCGCCAATCTGGAAGCCATCTGCGACCTGGCCGATCGTTACGATGCGCTGGTCATGATAGACGATTGCCATGCCACCGGTTTCCTCGGCGAATCCGGACGAGGGACCCACGAATACCGCGGCGTGAGGGATCGGGTGGACATTATCACCGGAACACTGGGCAAGGCCCTGGGCGGGGCGTCCGGCGGCTTTACATCCGGGCGCAGGGAAGTGGTGGCCTGGCTGCGGCAACGATCCCGTCCATACCTGTTCTCCAATTCTCTGGCTCCGGTGATCGCCGCCACCTCGATTCGCGTTCTGGACCTGCTGGAGGACGGCGCCGATCTCCGTGACCGACTGTGGCGTAACACGCAATACTTCCGCGACAGGATGACCGCACTCGGATTCGATCTTCTGCCCGGCCAGCATCCTATTATTCCCGTCATGCTGGGGGATGCCCGACTTGCTTCCCGAATGGCGGATCGACTGCTCGAGGAAGGCGTTTACGTGGTCGGGTTTTCCTTCCCCGTGGTGCCCGAGGGCAAAGCGCGTATCCGCACGCAGATGTCAGCCGGGCTGGAAATCGACCACCTGGACACGGCCCTTGCTTCTTTTGAGAAAGTCGGTAAGGAAATGGGCATAATAAACTAATTAACAAGGTTTTTTTATGAAAGCTCTCGTCAAGCAAAAGGCCGAACCGGGCATCTGGATGGAGGACATTCCCGAGCCGGCGCCGGGGCACAACGACGTGCTGATCCGGGTCAACAAGACGGCTATCTGCGGCACTGACATACACATTTACAACTGGGACGACTGGGCCGCCCGGACCATTCCGGTACCCATGGCGGTCGGACATGAATTCTCCGGCGTCATCGAGGAAGTCGGCGGCGAGGTTCGCGGGCTCAAGCCGGGGGACAGGGTTTCCGGCGAGGGTCACATCACCTGCGGTCACTGCAGAAACTGCCGCGCCGGGCGGCGCCACCTGTGTCGCAACACGGTGGGCGTCGGCGTCAATCGACAGGGCTGCTTCGCCGAATATCTCGTCATCCCCGCAAGCAACGTCTTTGTGCTGCCGGAGGTCATCACCGACGACATCGCCTCGATCCTCGACCCTCTCGGAAACGCCACCCATACCGCACTCTCCTTCGACCTGGTCGGCGAAGATGTCCTCATCACCGGCGCAGGCCCCATCGGCATCATGGCGGCGGCCATCTGCCGGCACGCCGGAGCCCGGCACATCGTGATTACAGACGTCAACGACTATCGCCTGGAACTGGCGGGCAAAATGGGGGCGACGCGAACCGTCAACGTGGCGGGGGAAAGTCTCGACGAGGTGATGACCGAACTGAAAATGACCGAGGGCTTCGACGTCGGGCTCGAGATGTCAGGGAATCCCGATGCATTCCGGGACATGCTGCGCACGATGCATCACGGGGGCAAGATCGCCCTCCTGGGAATACCGCCCGGTGACACGGCCATTGACTGGAATCAGGTGATCTTCAAAGGCCTCGTGATCAAGGGTATTTACGGTCGGGAAATGTTCGAAACCTGGTACAAGATGGCCAGCATGTTGCAGAGCGGCCTGGACGTGACGCCCATCATCACCCATCACCTGCCCGTTGCGGACTTCCAACGGGGGTTCGAGATCATGAACTCCGGCCGGTCGGGCAAGGTGATACTCGACTGGAAAAGCTGAACCGGTCAGCGAATTCCGCAGAAGCAGTCGTAATAAATGCCCCGGGGATCGCGCAGCTCAAGCAGGCGCACGGACTCAGGCGCCAGCCGCTTCAGCAAATCTGAAATTGGACTGCCGTTCACGTCAAAACCGAAACGCTGCGTCAGACCGCTGACGCCGGTAAGAAAGCGAATCGCCAGCGCGTCGCCGAAATCGATAGGCTGCTCCAGGTAACGTACTGTGTACTCGTCCTCGAGGCCGGCACGCGCCGCCGCCGACTCGATGGCGGCATCCAGGCCTCCCAGCTTGTCCACCAGACCCAGACGCCGGGCGTCCCGGCCTGTCCAGACCCTGCCGCCGGCGACAGGTTCCACGTCTTCCACGCTCATAGAGCGCCCTTCCGCCACCTGCGCCAGGAACCGGCGGTAGCTGGAGTCCACAGAAAGCTGAATGATCTCCTGCGCCTCCGGGCTGAGGCCGCCCAACGGGCTGAAATCTCCGCTGTAACGAGTCGTTCCGATGCCGTCGAGGCGGATACCGATCTTCTCCAGCGTCCGATCGGCGACCGGCAGCGCCGCGACCACGCCGATCGAGCCCGTCACGGAATCGGGATTGGCCCAGATCTCCTCGGCCGCCAGCGAAATCAGGTAGCCGCCCGATGTCGCAATATCCCCCATGGACACAATCAGCGGCTTGCCGGCGTCGCGCAGCAGTTTCAATTCACTGAGAATGAGATCGGAGGCAAACTGGCTCCCGCCGCCGGAATCGACACGGAGCACGACCGCGCGGATGTCATCGTCGTCCCGCGCCTGTCGAATCAGCTCGATCATGGAGTCGCTGCCCACGGTCCCCGGTGGCTGCTCTCCGTCCACGATCATGCCGCTCGCGACAATCACGCCGACATCGCCTTCCCCTTCCGTCGATCGGCCCGCGGCAGGGCGCGTGGCGTGCAGATAATCGCGGAAATCAATCTGGCGGTAGGAGCCCGTTTCCGTGTCTTCTCCCACCAGCTCCGCGAGACGCTGCTCCACTTCATCGAAGGTGAGAAGCTCGTCCACCAGGCTCTCCTGTTTTGCCAGAAGGGCCATATTGCCATCCGCCGACCGTAATCGGTCGAGATAACCGTCGGCAAACTGCTGGATCGCGTCCGGGGTCGTGGACCGCGCTGCCGCTATGCGTTCCCGGTAACCCTGCCAGAGCTGGTCGATGAATATCCGGGCCTCCTGCTTCTCAACCTCCGACATCTGCGAGCGGGTCGCCGAATCGTGAAGAGTCTTGTACTCCCCGGCACGAAATACGTGCCAGTCGATCAGCAGGCTGTCCACCGCCTCGCCGAAGAACAGGCGGTAGTAACCGAACCCCTGGAAGAACACGTCGCCAAGCGGGTGAAGATAGATTTCGTCGGCGGTGGAGGCCAGCAGGTACTGGGCCTGGGAATAGCCGCCTCCGGACGCCACGATCCGCTTGCCGCTTTCCCGGAATCTGGCGACGGCTTCCGCTACCCGGTTGAGTTTCGTTACACCCCCCGAGCCCATCTCGTCCAGGTTCAATACCAGGGCCTCGATACGGGAATCCTCGGCCGCTCTGTCTATCGCCTCTACCAGATCGCCGACCAGGGTCTCTCGCTGCTCGCCGCCGGCGGCTTCCAGAGCGCGATCCAGGGGCGTCCCGGTCAACTGATCCACGAGGTCACCCGAGGGCGAGATCACAAGAGCCGTGGAGCTCCGGACTATGACGGGAGCCGGCGATACAAGCGCCAGGAAGAGCCCCAGAAGGAGCAGCATCAATATCAGGTGGACGACCTTCCTCAAACCGTCCAGCAGGCGCCAGAAAAATCGGAAAACGGTGCGGATCAGTTTAAGCATGGAAATCTTTCAGTTTTCTCGTGATAAACGGATGCCGCGCCGCCCGTCACGCCCCCGCCGCCTCGATAGTATGCCGGCACCGCATGTCGAGGTTCTGCTGAATTCATCCGAGCAGCACATTTGAAAGCGAGGGCACAAAGGTAATGATCATGACAGCCAGCAGAAGAATCAGAAGAAACGGGAGTGTCGCCCAGTAGATCTGGGTGATGCTCTTGTTGAAGCGATAGCTGGCGATGAACAGATTGAGCCCGACTGGCGGCGTCAGATAACCGAGCTGCATCGCGGCGAGGAACACGATACCGAGATGGACGGGATCGATTCCGTACCCTGCCGCCACGGGCAAAAGCAGTGGCACCACGAGAACCAGCGCCGAAAATATGTCCAGGATGGCGCCCAGAACCAGCAGGAAAGCGAGCAACAACCAGAGGAAACTGATGGGCCCCGATACCATGCTGCTGACCGTTTCGAACAGCATTTCGGGCACCCCGGCATCGATCATCACGTTGGTCGAGGCCAGCGAGACTCCGAGAATCAGAAGAATGCCGCCAACCAGCACCATGGACTCGCGCATGATAACCGGCAGCCGCCGCCACGGGATGTCCCGAAGCACGATCATCTCGGTGACGAGGACATAGATGGCGGTCACGGCTGCAGCCTCGGAGACCGCAAAATAACCGCTGTAGATCCCCCCCAGAACGATAAACGGGAGAGGGATCTCCCAGCGGCTGTCCCACAACGCGGCGGAAGCCTCGCGCCAGGAAAAATGCGACAGCGGCACCGCGCTCTTGCGGTTGACCCACAGGCTCCAGCCAGCCAGCAGGATGATCATCAGCACGCCAGGGAAAACACCGGCGAGAAACAGGTCGTCGATCGAGACCTTGGCCACGACGCCGTAGAGAATCAGCGGCAAAGACGGCGCAAACAAAAGGCCGAGGCTGCCCGAGGTGGTCACGAGACCGAGATTGAAATTGTCCGGGTACCCGGCCTTGCCAAGGGCTGGATAGAGCAGCGCACCGAGAGCGATGATGGTGACGCCGGATGCACCCGTGAAAGCGGTAAATACGGCGCAGGCCGCCAGAGAGATGATGGCCAGACCCCCGGGCAACCAGCCGAACAGCGTCTGGCTGACCCTCACCAGCCTCTGGGGCGCGCCGCCTTCGCTGAGCAGGTAGCCCGCGAAGGTAAACAGCGGAATCGCCGCCAGAACCGGCATCTCCGCCACCCCGAACACCTCGATCGCTATGGCCTGCAAATCGATGCCGGCCTGCTGGTAGCCCCAGAGGGCACCGGCGGCAATGACCACGAACAGCGGCACTCCGGCGATTGCCAGGATCCCGAGAATGACGGCGACCGTCATGGCTCTATCGCCGGCGATCGGGGCCGTCCCAGCAGGGAGAGAAACGCGTTGAGCAGATGGCGCCAGCCGATCATAAAGAACGCGACGGGCAGAATGACCTGGACCGCCCAGGCCGGTACCGTGCCCATAAGAATATCGCCGTAGCCGTAGGTTTCGCGCACGAAAGCGAGGGAATACCAGCCAATGATTATCGAGACCGCGGCGGTGAGGAGGTCGGCGCCCGCTTCGAGAAACCGCAGCGGAAGACCCTTCAGATAACGGGCAGCCAGGTCGATTCGTAGCTGCCGGCGGTCCCGGGAAGCCGCTACGGCCCCGAGAAGCGCCAGCCAGAGAAGAAGCAGGCGTTGGGATTCATCGGCCCAGCTGAGGCTCACGCCGAGAACGTTCCTCATAAAAATCTGCCAGCCGCCAATAAAGATCATGGCGGTAAGGAGAATCATGAGAAGAGCATCCTCCAGGCGACGGGACAGCCCGGCGGCAGCCCGGAGCCAGCGCGCTGCCGCCGCCCGCATCAGCGGCCCGCAGGCGCCGCGGAGGCCATTGCGTCAGATTCCCCGGTACGGAAGTCCTCCAGCGCGGCCAGCATCTCTTCGTAGAGGCTCAGCGAGACCATGCCGCTGGCGGCGTTGGCCAGATTATTGGCAAGCACCTGCCCTCGCCAGGTATCCACGGCCCCCGGTGACGGGTTCACTATCTCGATACCGTTGGCCTCGAGCGCCTCCCGGGCATCGGCGTTCTCGGTTACGCTCGCCGCGTCGAACTTGGCGTAAATCTGCTCCATGACCTCCCTGAACGTCTCCTGATCAGCGGCTTCGAGTCGGTCAAAGACCTTTTTCTCCACAACCAGGACCGCGTAGGTATAGGTCACCGGAAAATCGGTCAGGTACCGCACCTTGGTGTACCACTGAAGGGCCACCGCGGCTACCGGCGGCGTCCCGATGACCTCGATGAGGCCGGTCTGCAGCCCCGTGAGAACATCGGTAATCGGCAGAACGACGGGGGATAACTCCATGGCCTGCATGGCGGAAAGGGTGACGCTGTCGCCTTCCGGCACCCAGACCTTGCGCCCCTCCAGGTCCTCGCGCGTCCGCACGGGCGCGTTGGACATGATTTGCGCAAACCCGCCGCCGGTGATTCCGAAACCGACAAGGCCGGCTTCTTCCAGACCGCTGTTCAGACGCTCATCGAAAAGGCCCCTGATGTAATCGACCTCCTCGAGAGAATTGAAAACCAGCGGCATGCCGTAGAGATTCAGATCCGGATAACGCTCCGCGAGACCGCTGGGCGTAAAGCTGCCGCCGTGGAGCTGGCCGATCCGCATTTTCCGGAGCACTTTCCTGTCGTTGCCCATCACGCCGCCACCGTAGAATTTGAGCTGGACCCGACCTTCCGTACGCTTGCTGATCTCCTCGGCGCCCGCCCGCATTTCCTTCATCCAGGTGGAGTTCTCTGGCGCCAGCGTCGCGATCTTGATCTGGGTTGTCGCGGCCATCAAGGGTCCGGTCGCAAGCAACATAATCAGTGACAGGGCAAATCTTGGGGACATGGAATTCCGTCCGTTGAATCAGAAATAATCGTCGGCGCTGGCGAGTAGCTCGGCGGCATCGCGCTGCGCCAGGGTATTCATGAGTGTACGACCCGGTTCGTGGGGGTCAGTTTCCATGACTTCGTTCAGAAGACGATCATGGAGTCCCCGGTCGTAAAGAAGTCGCGCGTAGTTTCGCGCAAATTCCACCTTGACGCTGAGATCCCGCCCGTTGGATAGCATGATCGCGCGCTCGAAGTGTTCGCGTGCCTCCTCCGGCTCGCCGCCGAGTGCGGGTGGACGCAGGGTCTTCAGCACGCCCAGATAGGCGTGCACGCTGCCACGCTCGTAGCCCTCGTCGAGTTCCAGGAGACGATCCAGGAGTGCTTCGACTTTCGGGAGATCCGCGATCGCTTTCCAGTCCTCCGAATGCGTGCGGATGTACACCAGCCAGCTCAGCCCGAAAGTGTAGAGAGCCGGAACGTCCCGTGGGCCAAATTCGTCCAGCCGGCCGACCACTTCCTCATAGGACAGGCCGGCCAGTCCGCAACCGGCATCGTTCACGACACAGATTGCCCGCCCCGCGTAATCCAGGGCGCGACCGGAAAGGCGGGCCGCACGTACCGGATCCTCCACGAACACCGCCGCGTACGCCGCGTACAGCGAGGCGGCTCCGTCCAGGATATCCGCGTCCCGGGGCGAACCTTCCACCAGACTGTCCATCAGCAGAAGATACGCGGGAGCGCCGTCCCGAACGGTTTCGGGATCGTCCTGATTCAGGATGGCAGTCGTCAAATTACTGGAGGCGTTGTCGACCGCCTGCCCGACGACAATAGAGCACCCGCACACGGTGAGCAGGGCCGCCGCGAATACGACGATCCTGACCGCAATCTCCGGACGCGAAAAACTGGCCACCGGCCCTTGCGTCAGACCTTTTCCTTGATTCGGGCCGCCTTTCCAGTGAGCTCCCGGAGGTAGTACAGCTTCGCCCGGCGGACGTCACCGCGCCTTTTCACGGCGATGTCGCTGATGGCGGGACTGTGGGTCTGGAATACGCGCTCCACTCCTTCACCGTGCGACATCTTGCGAACGGTAAAGGAAGAGTTGAGTCCCCGGTTTTTCTTGGCGATGACGACACCCTCGAAGGCCTGCAGCCTCTCGCGGTTGCCTTCACTGACCTTGACCTGGACCACGACCGTGTCTCCGGGTCCGAAATCGGGAATCTCCCGAGTCAACTGCTCTTTTTCCAGTTCTTCGATGATATTGCTCATGTCATTCACCTGATCGCAGGTTTCCTTTTTCAGTCAGTCCTGTCCGCGCCGGTCTCGGCGATGTACTCGTCCAGCAGTTCCCTCTGTTCCGCATCCAGCTTGAGCCTGGTGAAAAGATCAGGACGCCTAGTCCAGGTCCTTCCCAGTGCCTGCTTCAGCCGCCAGCGGCGGATGGCCCCGTGGTCGCCGGAGAGCAGTACCTGGGGCACCCGGCGCCCCGCATACACCTCCGGCCGCGTGTAATGCGGACAGTCCAGCAGCCCGTCCGCGAACGAATCCTGAGCCGCGGAGTCGGCGTCCCCAAGCACCCCGGGTTCGAGGCGGGCGACGGCGTCCGCAAGCATCAATGCCGGCAGCTCTCCTCCGCTCAGTACGTAGTCCCCTACCGAAACTTCGTACTGGGCCTCCAGTTCGATCAGTCGCTCGTCCGGCCCTTCATAACGACCCGCCACGATGATCAGGCCCGGGCAGGATGCCAATTCAACCACCAGTTCCTGATCCAGCACCCTTCCCTGGGCGCTCATCACCACGCACGGGCTTGCTGCCGGCAGACGCTCTCGCGCGACCCTCACGGCCCGCTGCAGAGGCTCTACCTTCATCACCATGCCCGGGCCGCCGCCGTAAGGCCGGTCATCCACCGTGCGATGCAGGTCTTCCGTAAAGTCCCGCGGATCCACCGCATCGAAGGCCAGAATGCCACGCGCCGCAGCCCGCCCCAAAACGCCGAACTCCGCCAGCGTTGTGACCTGTTCCGGGAACAATGTCACGAAACATATGCGTTTCGTCGGCGCCCCGGCCATCAATAATCCTTTTCCCAATCCACCAGGATACAGCCGCGATCCTGGTCGATCTCTTTCACTACCGTGTCCCTGACAAACGGTATGAGCCGCTCTCTTTCGCCGCTCACGACCATCACGTCGTTCGCGCCGGTCTCGATCAGGTGATCCACGATGCCGAGGGATTCCTCCCGGACATTGATCACCTCGAGACCTATCAGATCGGTCCAGTAGACGCCGCCCGATTCTTCCGGCAGCTGACTACGGCGTATTGCGATCTCCTGATCGAGCAAACCGGCCGCCTGGTCCCTGTCTTCCACGCCCTCGAAGCGGCCGATCAGCGTCTTTCCCTGTGGCCGGCCTTCGATCAGCCGAGCCCGCTTCCACTCACCCTCCTTTCCCAGCTCCACTTCCCTGAAACTGAGAAGATTGGATCTCGGATCCGTGTAGGAAAAAAGCTTCACCCATCCCCGGAGCCCCGAAAGACCGGATACTCGCCCGATGACGATACGCCGGTCGGCCCTGGAGGGCACGGCGACGGTACCGAACGTGCCGCCTCAGGCGGCTTCCTTGCGGACGGTCTTGATAAGCCCGGCCACTCGCTCTGACGGCTGGGCGCCCTTCTCCAGCCAGAAATCCGCACGTCCGAGATCGAGTTGCAGGCGCTTCTCCTGCCCGGTCGCGACCGGATTGAAGAACCCGATCCGCTCGATGTAGCGGCCGTCCCGTCGATTCCGGCTGTCGGAAACCACGATGTGATAAAAGGGCCGCTTCTTCGCGCCACCCCGCGAAAGACGAATCGTCACCATTCTGGATAAACCTCGAGTTCCTGCCCGCCCCCGTTAGAGAGTGCGGGTCTGGGTCAAACCCGTTATTTTACTAGGATTTATATGAATTGGAAGCGGGATTACGGCCGGAATCCCGGGGGCATGCGGCCTCGCATGGCTTTCATCATCCTCCCCATACCCCCTTTGCCCAGTTTTTTCATCATCTTCTGCATCTGTGTGTACTGTTTCAGAAGACGATTGACGTCCTGAACCTGGACGCCGGCGCCGGCGGCAATCCGTCGCTTGCGCGATCCGTCGATAATGCGGGGGAAACGACGCTCTCTGGCCGTCATGGAATCAATGACGGCAACCTGACGCCGAAGCTGCTTCTCGCCGATCGAGGCGTCGACTCCCGCGGGAACATTCACAGGCAGCTTTTCCATCAGGGCGCCGAGCCCTCCCATCTCCTGCATCTGTATCAATTGCTCCCGCAGATCCGCCAGGTTGAATCCCTTGCCGGTCTTGAGCTTGCGGGCCAGGCGATCCGCCTTGCCCCGATCTACCTTCCGCTCCACCTCCTCGACCAGGGACAATACGTCGCCCATTCCGAGAATGCGTGACGCCACACGATCCGCGTGAAACGGCTCCAGGGCATCGACTTTCTCGCCCGAGCCCATGAACTTGATCGGGCAACCCGTGACCTGTCGTACCGACAGCGCCACTCCGCCCCGGGCGTCACCGTCCGTTTTGGTGACGACAACCCCCGTCAGCGGAAGCGCCTCAGTGAACGCCCGCGCGGAATTCACGGCATCCTGCCCGGCCATGCTGTCGATCACGAACAACGTTTCCACGGGCTGCGCCGCCTCATGTACCCGGCGAATTTCGGCCATCATTTCGTCGTCCACATGCAGCCGACCGGCGCTGTCGATAATGACGACGTCAAAAGCTTTTCGCCGTCCCCGCTCTATGGCACGACCGACGATGTCGACAGGGTTCTCGTCGCTCTCACAGGCTTCGAATTCGGCACCGACCTGTCCGGCCAGGCGCTGGAGCTGAAGAATCGCGGCCGGCCGATAGATATCCGCACTCACCAGAAGCACGCTCTTTTTCTCCCGCTCCTTCAGATAGCGGGCCAACTTTGCCGCGGTGGTCGTCTTGCCCGCACCCTGCAGACCGGCCAGCAGGATGACCGCCGGCGGCTGGGTCGCCAGGTCGAGAGACGCCTCGGCCTCGCCCAGGGTCCTTACCAGTTCGTCGTGGATTATCTTGATCAGCGCCTGTCCGGGCGTGAGGCTGCGGGCCACCTCGGCGCCCACCGCGCGCTCCTTGACGCGGGCGACGAAATCGCGAACCACTGGCAGAGCCACGTCCGCCTCGAGCAGCGCCATGCGCACGGCCCGGAGCGTGTCCCTGATATTGTCCTCGGTCAGTCGCCCCCGACCCTTCAGGGCAGCAGTGGTTCTGGAAAGTCTGTCGCTTAGATTCTCGAACATGACGTCAGATCAACCTTTTTTTGCTGCGGGTCATGCGTCCGGTCGCGGATTATAGCGCTCCGGCCGGCCGGCAATCCCTTCTAATGGCCCTGTGCTTATGACATCATCAGGTTTGCGGCGAATCCGCCTGCCAATCTGACGAACTCTGTGCTTCGCATTGCCATCCTCATCTGCTACCTCGTCGCCGCCTGGCTGCTCGCGGCCCTGCGCTATGGAAGAGGTGAGAAAACCGGATTCAGGCAGGCCCTGCCGGCCCTCGTCTTCGGCCTGGCAGGATTGGTCCTCCATGGCATTCTTCTCGCGCAATCGATCCGTTCGGAATCCGGACCGGAACTGAGCATCGCCAACGTGTTCTCGCTGGTGGGCTTCGGACTCGCCCTTGCGGGTGTGGCCGCGGCCACCTGGCCCGGCCTGCGCGGCCTGGGAGCGGTGATGCTGCCGGTCGGTGCCATCGGCGCCCTGGCCAGCGGTCTCGGCGACTTCGCGCGCACACTCGACGGGCTGGGCTGGGAAATGAAGGCCCACATCGCCATCTCCGTCGTGGCCTACACTCTGCTCAGCCTCGGCGCCCTCATCTCGCTCCTCATCTATTTTCAGGACCGCGCCCTCAGACGAAAAAGTGGGGCCGCCTGGCTCAGCGTGCTGCCGCCCCTCGTCACCATGGAGCAGGTCCTTTTCACCACCATCCATGCCGGCGTCGTGCTGCTGACTCTTTCCGTATTCAGCGGCCTGATATTTGTCGATAACGTTTTCGCCCAGCACCTGGTTCACAAAACAGTCCTGTCGATCATCGCCCTGCTGGTGTTTGGAGTCCTGTTACTGGGTCGCTGGCGCTTCGGTTGGCGGGGCCGCAAAGCCATCCACTGGACCCTGGTCGGTTACGGACTGCTGGTCCTGGGATATTTCGGAAGCCGGTTCGTACTGGAGGTCCTGCTGCAGCGCCAGTGGGGTTGATGGCGCCCGACCGATTTGACACCTCGAGAAGGCCTGCACCACACTAATTCCCACAAATTTCCCGGAGGAGCTCCACAACTTGACTGAGGTGCCGCTGGAAACGCTGTTCGGCGTTCTCGCGATCCTGATATTGCTCTCGGCGTTTTTTTCCAGCAGCGAAACGGCGCTGATGAGTATCAACCGATACCGGCTGCGTCACCGCGCCAAGGAAGGGCACAAGGGCGCCCTGCTCGCCGAAAAGCTGCTCCGCCGCCCGGACCGGGTCATCGGGCTCATCCTTCTGGGCAACAATTTCGTCAATATCCTGGCGTCTTCCCTCGTCACCGTCATCGCGCTTCAGGTCGGGGGCGAAGGCGCGGTGGCGGCGGGAGCCGGCATCCTCACCCTGGTGATCCTGATCTTCGCGGAGGTGGCGCCGAAGACCTTCGCCGCGCTGCGGCCCGAAACGCTGGCCTACCCGGCCGCTTTCATCTACGTCCCGCTGCTCAAGCTCACCTACCCTATCGTCTGGCTCGTTAACCTGATGGCCAACGGACTTCTGAAACTGCTGCGGATCGAGCCGAAGGGCATTGGCGGAGAGGCGTTGAGCCGCGAGGAACTGCGAACGGTGGTAGCGGAGGCGGGAGCGCTGATCCCGGGTCGCCATCGGGAGATGCTGGTCAGCATCCTCGACCTGGGCAAGGTGACTGTGGACGACATCATGGTGCCCCGTAACGAGATCGTGGGTATCGATCTGGATGACGACTGGGACCACATCGTGGAACAGCTGGAGGACAGTCAGCATACCCGCCTGGTCGTCTATCGGGACGAACTGGACGAGACCGTGGGCATTCTTCACCTGAGATCGATCCTCAAGGACATGGCGGACGGGAATCTTTCACCCGCCAGACTTGAATCTCGGGTCCGGGAAGCCTATTACGTACCGGAAGGCACGCCCCTGCAGCGGCAGCTGGTGAATTTCCAGCGGATCAAGCGTCGAGTGGCGCTGGTCGTCGACGAATACGGGGATATCCAGGGCCTCGTGACACTGGACGACATTCTCGAAGAAATTGTCGGCGAGTTTACTACCGACCCATCGGACGTCTATCGCGAAGTCCAGCCGGAAGCGGACGGGACCTTTGTCGTCCAGGGCAGCGCCAACGTTCGGGAACTCAACCGGACCATGCACTGGCGACTGCCCGTGGAGGGTCCCAAGACTCTGAACGGCCTGATCCTGGAGCGCATGGAAACCATTCCGGACGCGGGCGTAACGCTGAGCATCGACGGTTACACCATGGAAGTCATGCAGGCCACCGGCAACGCCATTCGGTCAGTCCGCGTCACACCGCCCGCGCTGGCGTGATCCTGCAAGCCTTGATCACGCCAGCGCGTCTATGGCCTGGGTCAATCGGCTGACAGGAACGATCTCGATTCCGTCCACCGGGGACCGCGGAACGTTGGTCCTGGGAACGATCGCTCTGCGGAAACCGTGCTTCGATGCCTCGCGGATCCGCTCCTCGCCGAACGGCACGGGCCGGATCTCACCCCCAAGGCCGATTTCGCCGAAAGTGACGGTGTCTCTCGGAACCGTGTGATTGCGCAGGCTCGCCAGCGCGGCCAGGATCACCGGCAGGTCCGCCGCCGTTTCGCCGACCCGAACTCCGCCGACAATATTGACGAATACATCCTGGTCGTACATCGCGATGCCGGCGTGTCGATGTAGCACGGCCAGCAGCAACGACACGCGGCCTGGATCCAGACCTGCCGCAAGTCTTTTCGGGTTGCCCCCGTAGCTCGTGTCCACCAGCGCCTGGACTTCCAGCAGCAGCGGCCTGCTGCCCTCGCGGGCCACCATGACCACGCTTCCAGGGACGGCCTCGGCGTGATTCGACAGAAAAATCGCCGACGGATTGCGGATTTCCCGCAATCCATCCTCGGTCATGGCGAAAACCCCGATCTCGCTGGCCGCGCCAAAACGGTTCTTCACCGCCCTGACGATCCGCAGACGGCTGCCGGGGTCGCTTTCGAAATAAAGCACCGTATCCACCATGTGCTCCAGAACCCGGGGGCCGGCAATCGCGCCCTCCTTGGTGACGTGACCCACCAGGAAAACGGCGACGCCGTGCTGTTTGGCGAATCTCACCAGCCGTGCCGTGCACTCTCTGAGCTGGCCCACGGCCCCCGGCGCCGACTCCAGCGCTTCGCTGTACACGGTCTGGATCGAGTCCACGATCAGGGCTCCGGGAGACATGGATCCTGCGTGATCCAGCATTGCCTCCAGACAGGTCTCGGCCAGAACGTGCAGCCTGTCGGCCCGGACGGCCAGCCGGCGGGCACGCAGGCCGACCTGCCGCAGGGACTCCTCCCCTGTCACGTACAGGACGGGAAGCTGATCGGCCAGACAGGCGGCAGCCTGCAGCAAGAGGGTGGACTTTCCGATCCCCGGATCGCCACCCAGCAGGATGACCGAGCCGGGCACCAGGCCGCCCCCGAGCACGCGATCCAGTTCACCTATCCCGATGGATGTGCGGGATTCCAGCTCGCCATCGATGGAGCCAAGGGTCCGGGGCGCCTCGCCGGCATATCCTCCTGCCCGAGCCGGCGACGGCACGCTCCCCGCCATTTCCTGCATCGTGTTCCATTCGCCGCATTCCTGGCACTGGCCCTGCCACCGTGGCGCGCTGGCGCCGCACTCGGAACAAACGAACACAGGACGTTTTTTTGCCATTTCGCAGAGTAAACCCGCAGAACAGTTGTCTGGAGCGGGACTGTAACGCGAGCGGCAGTCCCGTGTCTCGCCGCCACCGGATATCCCGTAGTGTTAAGTCTGTCATTGTGAAGGGGCGCCGGCGGTGCTAGAAATGCCGCAATCTTTCCAGCGATGACGGTCGCGTATGTTCGGCCCATATGAACTGAAAAGCGAGATCGGCAAGGCGCCCCTGGGGGGGCTGTACCTGGGCGCTCGGCCAGATGGCGCGACGGCGGTGATCAAGACCCTTGCCCTTGCCACGGAATTCGAACCTCGCGACCAGGCAGAGGTTCGCAAGCGATTTTTCCGAGAGGCCGAGGCGGCAGCCCGTCTGCGTCATCCGGGCATACGGCGGATCGTGGCCAGCGGTGAAGACAACGGAACCGCCTGGGTTGCCATGGAGAGGCTCGAAGGCAAGCCCCTCAGCCATTTCACCGTTCCCTTTCGACTACTTCCGGTGGGGGACACGCTGGAACTGGCCGCCCGGGCGGCCGAAGCGCTGAATTACGCCCACTCCGAAAACGTGGTACATCGGGACATCAAGCCCGCCAATATCATTTATGATCCGGTCACCGACCGACTCAAGATCACGGACTTCGGTTTTGCTCATATCACGGACAGCGGCAGAACCCGTACCGGACTTGTGCTCGGGACACCCTCTTTCAAGTCTCCCGAGCAGCTCTCTGACGGCAGGGTGACCGCAGCTTCTGACCTGTTTTCTCTTGGTGTTACTCTATATCAACTTTTGACCGGGAAACTGCCGTTCCAGTCAGGATCGATGATCGGTTTGATGCAGAGTATTATCGCGCGTCCCCATGTGCCTCCTTCAGAGGCCCGGGACGATCTGGATCCGGTCCTGGACGATATTCTGGGCAGGGCGCTGCAAAAACGACCCCCGGACAGATTCGCCGATGGCGCAGAAATGGCCGCGGCGCTCAGGGCATGCGCTGAGACGGTGTGTGGATGAACAAGAAAGTCAGCAGTACCCAGAACCTGCGTAACAAGATAAGAATCGTGCACCATACCGATACGGGTCGCGTGAGGGATCACAACGAGGACGCCGCCGCAGCGGACATGGATATCGGCCTCGTCGCCGTGGCCGACGGCATGGGCGGATATAACGCAGGCGAAGTCGCCGCCGAACTGGCCATCAAGACCGTCATGAACCTGGTACGGCAGGGCCTTGAGCGAGAACCCCGCGGCGACATCGACCCGGAATCGGGCCTGATGCGCCAGAGTATCGTTCTGCGAAATGCAGTAGCGCGGGCCAACAAGATCATCTGGCAGACCGCCCAGAGCCAGCCTCAGTGCAAGGGCATGGGGACGACCCTGGTGGCCTGCCTTTTCTATGATGACCGGATTTCCGTCGCCCACGTGGGGGACTCCCGCATTTATCGGCGGCGCGGGGATCGCCTGGAGCAGCTGACCCTGGATCATTCCCTGTTGCAGGAACTCGTGGATCGGGGTTTTTATTCGGCCGAGGAGGCCCAGCGATCAACCAATCGTAACTACGTGACGCGCGCACTGGGGGTCGAGTCCACGGTGGAAGTCGAAATCCAGGAGGGCTCGGTGCAGCCGGGAGATATCTACGTTCTTTGTTCCGATGGTCTTACGGACATGGTCGAGGATGAAGATATTCATTTAACGATCAACACGTTTAGTGCTAATCTTCAGACCGTTGCTGAGCAGTTGATCGAGCTGGCCAACGACAACGGGGGCCGTGACAACATTACGGTGACCCTGGCTGAAATCACGGGTTCCTTTGCGGAGAAACAAGGACTGGTAGGGCGCCTCAAGGGCCTGATCCGGTAACGCCAGAACACCATGTCCCGACTCATACTCAGCCTGCAGGGCCAGACGCTGGCGGAATACAACATGACCAAGGAGCGGTACACCGTGGGCCGCCTCCCGGACAACGACGTCCGAATAGACAATCCTGCCGTCAGTGGTCACCACTCCCTGATCATCAATATTCTCAACGACTCTTTCCTCGAGGACCTGAACAGCACCAACGGGACCTACGTCAACGGCCGTCTCATCAAGAAGCATGCCCTGCAGCACGGGGATGTCATCACCATCGGTCAGCACCAGATCCGCTTCGTCGAAGAAAACGTGGACGAGGCCGATCAGGAGGAGTTCGAGAAGACCATGGTGATCAACCCCCGCACGCAAAGCCAGGTTGCCATGGAGCACGCGCGGGAAGCGGTCACCGCTGCGGCGAAGAGTAACGGCGGCGAAGCCGGGAAATCGGTGGAGATCGCAAAGCTCCAGGTGCTGTCCGGCCAGTTCGCCGGGCGGGAGCTGGAGCTGGTCAAGGCGCTTACGACCCTGGGACGCCAGGGCGGCCAGGTCGCGGCCATCACCCGTCGTTCAGACGGCTACTACATTGTCCAGGTATCCGCCGCCGGCGGAGGCTCTCCAACCGTCAACGGCCAGAAGATCGGCAATCAGGCCCGTCGCCTGGAGGACAGCGACGTCATAGAACTGGGTGGCGTGAAGATGGGTTTCTTCACCAGTTGAGACCGGTGATGGCGGCTATACCAGCCGCATGGCAACTCGCTGGGTCACGCCGCACAGCAGTTCGTAGGGAATCGTCCCGGCCTTTCTGGCCAGGTTCTCCACCGGCAACCCTGTCCCCCAGAGAATGACCTCGTCCCCGACCCGGGCATCCGGGATTTCCTCGAGGTTGAGAGTAATCAGGTCCATGGAAATACGGCCGGCCAGGGTCGCCGTCTTGCCACGTACGAGAACGGGCGTCCCGCTGCCGAGATGCCGGGTGTAGCCGTCGCCGTAACCGATGGCGGCGACCCCGATACGGGTGTCACGGGATGCTGTCCAGACGCCCCCGTAACCCACCCGGCCGCCGGCCGGAACGGTCTTGACCGCGATCAGTTCGGACGCCAGCGTCATCACCGGTCTGAGGCCGAGACCCTCGCCGCTCCGTCCCTCGAAAGGTGAGACCCCGTACAGCATGATGCCTGGCCTCACCCAGTCCGAATGGCTGTCAGGCCAGGCGAGCACACCAGCGGAGTTCGCGATGCTCCGCTCACCTTTCAGCTCCGCCGTCGCCTCCCGGAAACGCCGGATCTGGTCCGTGGTAAACGGATCTGTCTGGAGATCTGCGCTGGCCAGGTGCGTCATCAGCCGTGGCCGACCCGCCACCCCGGCACAGGCTGCCAGCCGGCGCTCCAGCTCGACCGCGTCTTCGGGCGGGAAGCCGAGCCGGTTCATCCCCGTATCGATCTTGAGCCAGACACGGAACCGGTGTGAGCCGCTGTACTGCTCCAGCATTTCCAGCTGCTCGTGGGAGTGGACGACGAGTTCGGCGTCCAGAGATGCTGCCTGCGGGATCTGTTCCGCATGGAACACGCCCTCCAGCAGGATCACGACCTGTTCCATGCCGGCCTCGCGGATAGCCGCCGCCTCTTCCATGCGTGCGACGGCAAAGGCATCAGCGCCGGAAAGGGCCCGGGCCGCGGGAACGATGCCGTGGCCATAGGCATTGGCCTTGATGACCGCCATTATCCGGGCACCCCCGGATGCCTCCTTCGCCGCATTGAGGTTGGCGCGAAGGGCAGATGTATCGATGGTGGCACGGGCGGCGCGGTTCACCCGAATGCCTCGTCTCCAAAACTGTCAGGCACGTAGTTCTCGAATTTGGTGTACTCACCGAGGAAAGTCAGGGGCACCTCACCCACCGGCCCGTTACGCTGTTTCGCTATGATGATATCGGCTATTCCCTTGCGCATCGTTTCCTTGTTGTAAACCTCATCGCGGTAAATGAACGCGATCACGTCGGCATCCTGTTCGATAGCACCGGATTCGCGGAGATCGGACATGACGGGACGCTTGTCGGTCCGTTGTTCCACGCTGCGATTGAGCTGCGAAAGCGCAATGATCGGGACCGACAGCTCTTTTGCGAGAGCCTTGAGTGAACGGGAAATCTGCGAAATTTCCGTTGCCCGGTTTTCTGCCGTTCCCGGTACCTGCATCAACTGCAGATAGTCGAGGACTATCAAGCCCAGACCGTGCTCGCGCCGAAGTCGCCGCGATCGCGCCCTGACCTCCGTGGGGTTAAGAGCCGGGGTGTCGTCGATAAAGATCTTCGCTTCCGACATCAGGCTGACCGCGGCATTGATCCGGTGCCAGTCCTCGTCGGAGAAATTCCCAGTCCGCAGGTGGGACTGGTTGACTCGGCCAAGGGAAGAGATCATTCGGAAGGACAACTGCTCCGATGACATCTCCATGCTGAAAATAGCGACCGGAACAGCGGAACTTATTGCCGCATGCTCCGCAATGTTCATGGCCAGGCTCGTCTTGCCCATGGAAGGCCGACCGGCCACTACAACCAGATCGCCGCCCTGGAGGCCGGCGGTCATCTTGTCCAGGTCGTCGAAACCCGTCGCCAGACCCGTGATGTGTCCCTCGGAGTTCTGGAGTTCGTCGAGACGATCGATGGTCTGGGGAAGAATTTTCCGTAAGGACACAAAGCCGGATCCTCGGCGCTTCCCCTGCTCCGCGATCTCGAAAACCCGGCGTTCCGCCTCGTCCACGAGTTCCACGGGGTCGCGGCCGTCCGGATTGTAGGCGCTGGCAGCGATTTCTCCGCCCACCCGTATGAGCGAGCGGAGCATGGAGCGTTCGCGGACGATTTCCGCGTAGGCAACGATGTTGGCGGCACTTGGCGTATCTTTCGCCAGCTGCCCCAGATAACCCAGGCCACCAGCGTCATCGAGCTCCGACCGGCGTTCCAGAAATTCCGAAACCGTGACGGCGTCGGAAGGTTGACCGCGCTCTGCCAGTTCACCGATCGCGTTGAAAATCAGCTGGTGATCGCGCCGGTAGAAATCCTCCGCCACGATCATGTCCGCCAGCCTTTCCCAGGCCCGGTTGTCCAGCATCAGGCCGCCCAGGACAGACTGTTCCGCCTCTACGGAATGAGGCGGCGTACTGATGCCGCGTTCCGCATCGAGCGTGACTTTCTTTGGCTTAGCTACTCCGGCCACCTGCAGATGCCGCTGAGACCTGATCGAGACTCGACAATAGCATAGCCCGCACGCTGGTCAGACCTCGTCACCGCTCTCCTTTTCTTCCGCCTCGACGAGGACCGGCACCTCGACGTTGACGTCTGTGTGGAGATGAATCTCGATCGTGTGCTCGCCGACGACGCGGATGGGGCCTTCCGGCAAGCGGATTTCACTTCGCGCCAGCTCGATACCGGCCCGACTGGCCGCATCGGCAATGTCGATGGTGCCTATGGATCCGAAAAGCTTGCCCTCGGAACCGGCCTTGACCGGGATGACCAGCTTGAGATCTGCGATCTTCTCCGCCCGCGCCGTGGCTTCCGCCAGGTCCTCGGCAGCCTTCGCCTCCAGCTCGGCGCGCTTGGCTTCGAAAGCCGCGAGGTTTTCCCGCGTAGCCGGCGTCGCCTTGCCCTGGGGGATTAGGTAATTCCGCCCGTACCCGGGTTTCACCTTGACCTTGTCGCCGATACCGCCGAGATTCTCGACCTGTTCCAGCAGTATTACTTCCATCGTTCCATCCTCTCCTTTGATGCCACGATCCGCATCGCGGCATCGATAAAACCTAGGCGGACTCCAGCCGGCGCCTGAAGTCCAGCCAGTTATCCACCATCCCGAACAGCGCCAGCACCGGCGCCATGACGCTCATGCCGAAAACCAGCAGCACGTAAACGACCGCCAGGGCGGCGCCGGGCCACTTCCGCGCGGCGGCGGCGGCGTGAATCAATGCCAGACCCTGCAGCACAAAAACCGACATCGCGACCAGCAGCAGATTTGCCAGCAGCGGGTGGTTCGTGGTCAGCCCGCCCAGCAAAATCGCGAGACCTGCAGCCGCCAGGGCCTTGCCCAGCCGAAGGTTCCGAAACGCCTTGCCCAGAGCACCCGGGCTCGACAGCGACGCGTGCCAGCCCATGCCCAGCAGGAGCCCGCCGACGGCGGCCAGCAGCAGTGTCAGCGCCATTACGCCGGGCACCAGCGTCAGCATCATGGTCACGGCTTCCTGCTGGAAACCGGCATCTTCCAGCAGCGGCACCAGCTGCTGCCCGAGAGCCTCGGGCACATCGCCCCCGGCCGTCACGATCCACATGACGGCCAGAGCGGTACTCGCCACGGTGGCCGTCTGAATTGCCAGACTCAGGGAGCCTGACCGTTTCAACACCTCTGCCAGGCCGATGGCCGGTGCCCAGAAGACCAGTCCGGCCAGTATAGCCGCCAGCGGCTGTGCTCCGCCGGCGACCGAGGCCAGCAGCAGAATCAGCGTCGCCACCGCCGCCGCCGACCAGGCCGCACCACTGCCCCGCCTCAGATCCGTCAACACCAACAGGCCCGATCCGACGATTCCGAGCAGCGGGACAAGCGCCAGCGCCGCTGCCGCAAGACCAGCACGATAAGCCCTCTGCGTGATCCACTCGACGAATTGTTTCACGGGGTGATCGGTTATCCGAACCGACCGTCCTCAGTGTCGATCGGTGTAGGGCAGCAGGGCCAAATACCGCGCTCGCTTGACAGCCTGAGACAGCTGCCGCTGGTACTTGGTCTTCGTTCCGGTGATCCGGCTCGGAACGATCTTCCCGGTCTCGGTGATGTAATTCTTCAGCGTGGCCAGATCCTTGTAATCGATCTCCTCCACGCCCTCTGCCGTAAAGCGGCAGAACTTACGGCGTCTGAAATACCGTGCCATCGTTCATATCCTCTCTGTCTTGACCTTCTCAGGCTGAAGGTGATGCGGTGTCTTCCTCGGTGTCGGCCTTGCGCTCGCCAGACTCCTGCGCGGAATCCTCGTCATCATCCTCAGCGAAATCGGAGTCGTCGTCCGACCCGGATTCCTCGGATTCAGCTCGTGCCGCCGGCCGCTCCTCGATCTCACCCGCCTTGGCCATGGGCGAAGGCTCTGTGACGGCCGCATCCTTGCTGATCACCAGGTGTCGCAGGATCGCGTCGTTGAACCGGAAGCCCCCCAGAAGCTCGTCGAGCGTGGCCCTGTCGCACTCGATGTTGAGAAGGATGTAGTGAGCCTTGTGGATCTTGGCTATGGGATATGCGAGCTGGCGTCGGCCCCAGTCCTCTTCGCGGTGGATTACACCGCTATTGGCCTCGATCATGGCCCGGTAACGCTGGACCATGGCCGGAACCTGCTCGCTCTGATCCGGATGGACCAGGAAAACGATCTCGTAGTGACGCATTGTGTGTCTCCCTCTGGCTTGCAGCCACCCGTTGGCGTCAACCACGGTGTGGCAAGGAGAAAAGAAAAGCCCTGACGGGCCGGGCGCGGAATATTAATCAAAGCCCGTGTCGGAGGCAAGTTTGCCGGCCGGTCGCTGACCGAGCGCCGCATACAGACAGATCCCTGTCGCCACCGAGACATTAAGGCTCTCGACGGCGCCCAGCATGGGCAGGCTCACGAGCAGATCGCAATTCTCCCGGGTAAGGCGCCTCAGGCCCCTGCCCTCCGCCCCCATGACGATGGCGATGCTGCCGCTGAGGTCGGCCTCGAATATCGATACGGGCGCGTGCCCGTCTGCGCCGATTCTCCGGATATTCCGGTGGCCCAGTTCCCGAAGGGTTCGCGCCAGGTTTGTCACCTGCATGAAGGGCACCGTCTCGGAGGCTCCGCACGCGACCTTGCGTACGGCCGGGGTCAGACCCGCCGCCCGGTTCCGCGGCGCCACCACCGCGTGGATGCCGGCCGCGTCTGCCGTCCGGAGACAGGCACCGAGATTGTGGGGGTCCTGCACGCCGTCCAGAATCAGTAGAAACGCTTTTCCTGGAATCCCGTCGAGTAACTCGGCCAGATCATTTTCGTTGCCGGGCGGTCGAGGCCGAATCATCGCCAGAACGCCCTGGTGGGCCCCGCCTGCGGCCCGTCCGTCCAGAATCCGCCGGTCAACCGAAACAGCTTTCAATCCGGCTTTCAAAGCAGTTTCGACGATCGAACCCAGTCGACGATCCTGCCGGTCCTCGGCCACCAGCAGTTCGATAACCCGATCGGGAAACGACTCCAGACAATGTCCGACGGCGTGTATCCCGTAAATCACCGTCTCCGTTTCCCGGCCGGCCGACCTACGCTTCACCGCCGCGCTCTCCGTCTCCGGGGCCGGTCCCGCCTGCCGCCATCTTCGCCGCGCGGACCCGCGTCCGCGAGCTCGAAGTCGATCTTCTTCTGCTCCAGATCAGCGCGAATCACACGCACCTTCACGGTGTCAGCCAGCTGCCAGCTGCGTCCGCTGCGCTCGCCGGTGAGGCGACGGTGAACCATGTCGCGGCTGAAGTACTCGGAACCGAGGGAGCTGACGTGGACCAGCCCCTCGATCTGCAAATCCGGAATCTGCACGAACAAACCAAAATCCACGACGCCGGTCACCACCGCGTCGAATTCATCGCCGATCTTGTCCTGCATGAATTCGCACTTAAGCCAGTCCAGCGCCTCTCGAGTTGCGTCGTCGGCCCTGCGCTCGGCGTTCGAGCAGTGAACCCCGAGCCGCTCCATGTCGCCGCGAGGGTAGCCGAAATCACCCGGTCCGCCACCCTCCAGAACGTGCCGGATAGCGCGATGGACCATGAGGTCCGGGTAGCGACGAATGGGCGACGTGAAATGTGTGTACTCGGAAAGCGCGAGGCCGAAATGGCCCGTGGGCTCCGCCTGGTAAACGGCCCGCGGCAGGGACCGCAGCAGCACAATTTCGATCAGGGCCTCGTCGGGCCGGCCCTTGATTCGGTCGACGATCTGGTTGTAACGGGAGGGATCAATGCGGTCTCGTCGCGGCAGTCGTATCTCGTAGGCTTCCAGGAAGGCCGCGAGATCCTCCAGCGCCTCTTCCTCGGGACCGCTGTGGGTTCGATAGAGGGCGGGCATCCTGTTCCGCTTGAGAAAACGTGCGGCTTCCACATTCGCGGCGATCATGCATTCCTCGATGATCCGGTGAGCATCATTGCGGGTCCGGGGAACGACCCGGGCGATCCGTCCGCGACGATCAAAGGCGAAGGTGACTTCCGGTATTTCGAACTCGATGGCGCCTCGCCGACGTCTTGCCAGTGCCAGCGCCCGATAGACGCCGTGCAGACACTCGAGCCTCGGCATGAGGGCCTCCAGCCGCCTGGCTTCGGCGGAATCCGCGTTTTCCAGCGCTGCCGCCACCTCGTCATAGATCAGCCTCGCATGGGACCGGATCACCGCCGGAAAGAACCTCGAGACGGTCACCTTGCCCTGGCGGTTGACGTGCATCTCGCAGGCCATGCACAGACGATCAACCCGCGGATTTAGCGAGCACAGCCCGTTGGAGAGGGATTCCGGCAACATGGGCACAACCCGGCGGGGGAAATAGACAGATGTGCCGCGTTCCCGGGCGCTCGAGTCGAGGGCTGTTTCGACCTGGACGTAATGCGAGACGTCGGCGATTGCCACGATCAGTCGCCAGCCGGATCCCGCCCGCTCGGCATATACCGCATCGTCGAAGTCCTTGGCGTCGGCCCCGTCGATGGTGACCAGGGGAAGCTCCCGCAGATCCTCCCGGTCCCGTTTGTCCTTCGGCCTGACCCGGCCACCCAGGCCCTCTGCTTCGGCCAACGCCTCCTCGTTCCATTCGAAGGGAATGCCGTGGGCGCGGATCGCCACTTCCGTCTCGATATTCGGAGCATCCGCGGCTCCGAGGACCTCGACAATCTCGCCCACCGGCTGAGTCTCGCTGCCGGGCTGCTCGGTGAGGTGGGCAACCACGATCTCACCAGGCTTGGCGCCACCGGACTTGCGCGGCGGAATCGCAACGCTGTGGGTGATGCGCGTATTGTCCGGAACCACGAATCCGATTCCGCTTTCGCGGACATATCGCCCCACCACCTCCGTAGTGTTGCGCTCCAGGACCTCCACGACGGACCCTTCCGGGCGACCGCGGTGATCACGCCCCTTGATTCGAACGGCCAGCCGGTCTCCGTGCATCACCTCCCGCATCTGTCTGGGCGACATGAAGATGTCCTCTGAGCCATCGTCCGGCACCAGGAATCCGTAACCGTCCCGATGCCCGATGACCCTGCCGACGACCAGCGGCATCCGCTGGACCAGGCAGTAGTCGCCGTTTCGATTGATGAGAATCTGGCCGTCGCGAATCATGGCCTTGAGGCGGGCGTTCATGGCCTCCTGCTGTTTCCGCGACGGGAGGCCCAGCCGGGACATCAAGCGTTTCGGCGATATCGGTCTGTCACTGGATCGCAGAATGCCGATCACGTCATTTCGGCTGGGAATTTCAAATCGGTAGCGACGCGGTCGGCGCTCGGAAGAGTCTTGCGAACGGTTCCCCCGGCTCGCTGGTTTCTTTTTCATTAATACTCTCGGGACAGGCTAGCTGTGGTGATGACTGAAAGGAACCGACAGCGGCAGCCGTTTCCCTGGTTTATCTGGCAAGGCCGGAGCCTCTCGGGGCACCCCTGGCGAGATCGCGCCCGGGGTCCGCGCGCCCCGTCCGGCGGGTACCGGAGGCGCAGAGTTTTTCATATTTTTCGGCAAAGTGTAGCAGGAGACACGGAGCCAGCCGTCTCCGGATTGAGTCGAACGGCAACAAATAGTGTAATTGTCGTAACCGATCACCGACCGGTGGGGCACAATGTCCTTGTCGTCGTCGGCCCGCGGTAAACCAGCCCGATTCCGACCCGGAATTTTCAATACCATGTACCACACCATTCTGAAAAAAGCCTCGCGCTTCCTGGTGATGAAGTCGGTCTTCTTCCTGCCGCGCGAACGACGCATCGCCATCGAGCGCCGGCATCGCGGACGGGAGCAGTACGGCAAGCTTCGACGGGCTGATTACACGGTAGTTTCGTTCGGCAAGAGCGGCCGCACCTGGCTCCGCGTCATGATTTCCCGGGTATTTCAGGTCAAACACGATTTGTCCACCGGCGCGCTGCTTTCCTTCGACAACTTTCACCGCCGTGATTCCGCGATACCGACGGTGTTTTTCACGCATGACAACTACATCCGTGACTACACCGGCAGCACAGATGTGCGATCCGACTATGGGGATCGCAAGGTCGTGCTCCTCGTGCGACATCCGGCCGACGTTACGGTCTCCCAGTATTTCCAGTGGAAGCACCGCATGAAGAGCCGGAAAGTGGACCTCCTGGAGTTCCCCGGCCGGGACCGGGAGATCAGCCTCTACGAGTTCCTCATGGACCCGAAATTCGGGCTGGTGCGAGCCATCGATTTCATGAATCTCTGGGCGCGGGATATTCCGAGCCTCGAACATTTCCTGATGGTCAGATACGAGGACCTGCGGGCCGATCCCGGCGCCGCTCTTGACAAGGTTCTGCAGTTCATGGGAACGACCGCCACCGAAGCCGAACTCAGGGACGCGGTGGAATTCGGTTCCGTGGAAAACATGCGAAAGATGGAGCAGAAAGGAAGTTTCTGGCTCAGCGGCGGCCGCATGAAACCGCGTGATCGTGACAATCCGGATTCCTACAAGGTGAGGCGCGCCAAAGTCGGTGGATACCGGGATTACTTCGACGACGAACAGGCGGCCCGTATCAGTGAGCTGCTGGAATCACGGCTTTCCCCGATCTATGGCTATACCAGACAGTCGCCCGACGCCACCACAACCCCGGAAACCCGCAAGGCCACCGCATGAATGACGCCAGACAGAAACCGCCCCCGGAATCGGAGAAGAACGGAGCCGATACCGTGAAACCCTGCGTCTTCATTCACACCAACGAAAAGCAGATGCTCGGCGCGCTGGTATCCCGTTACTCGTTACGTAGAAACAGCGCGCACGCAGATCGTTTCGACATCCGTTTCATCGAGGCGGGCGCGCAGGCATTTATGCTGGAGCGTGAAGGCCAGCTATACCTCCGTGACGGGGAAAAACGACCCTGGCTGAACGACGATCTGCAGTCATTCACGCCGCTGCGATTCATGCCGCCGGAACTCATGGGTTACCGGGGAAGGGCCCTGGTTATCGATCCGGACATTTTTGCGGTCAGGGACGTATGGGAGCTCTTGTCCCGGGATATGGACGGCAAGGCCATCATGTGCCGTCCCAAGTCAGGCTCGAAGGGCAAACGCGGTGCCCTGGCCTCCAGCGTAATGCTGCTGGATTGCGCCAGACTCACGCATTGGAAAGTGGCCGAGCAGTTCGCGGAAATGTTCGATTTCAGCCGGGATTACATGGACTGGATCTCACTGAAACTCGAGGACCGGAGCACGATCGGTCTTTTCGGCCCCGAGTGGAACGATTTCGACCATCTGGACGAGAACACCCGCCTCCTTCACAACACCAAACGCAAGACCCAGCCCTGGAAGACAGGTCTGCCGGTCGATTACCGGCCCGCCGACACTTTCCGGCTTTTTCCGCCCCGACACTGGATACGTCGGGCACGCCGTGCCCTGTTCGGCGATTACCGTTTTGCAGGGCGCTACAAGGAGCACCCGGATCCGCGGCAGGAACAGTTCTTTTTCGGCCTTCTTAGGGAATGCATGGACCAGGGAATCGTCGATGAATCGCGACTGCGGCAGGAAATGAGCAACAATCACATCCGCCACGACGCGCTGGAGATAATAGCCAGAACGCCCCCGCTGGCAGCATGAATTAGCGGCTGCGGTAACACGCTCTGGGACTCGGATTCCCTCAGGGCGTGCCCGATTTTTCCTGCTCCGGTTGTGCCGGCAATTCCTGAGGCCGGGCCCGGTCTTCGTCGGTCGCCGGCACGCTGCTGTAGCCAAACCGCGAATCCAGATCCCGCTCCAGCATGGCATCGATCTGCTTTACCTGGTCATCGGTGAAATAATCCCGGTATCCGCCGACTTTGGCCCGGCGAACCTTGTAGGAATTCGGATTGCCCTTCTCTCCCGGCACCAGCCGCCAGCCGGTACGCCACAACGGGAAGGAGCTTTTCTCCTCCATCTTCTTGAGATTGTCGAAGGCCGCGAATTCCACTGCGTCACGAACCTGCTCTTCGCTTGCGGGGGTTCCCGTGAAAGCGAGTATCTTCGCCAGCACTGCGCCGGGGTCTGCGCGCATGTCCTCGTATCGAATCACCAGCACGTCACCCAGTCTAGGGACCCATTCCAGCCAGGCATTGAAGTAGCTGATGATCCTGGGCAATCCCTGTTCCGGGTACATCACGAAGTCGAAAACGGACATCTCTTCGCCGTGGGCCGGGTAGTCATTCAGGCGTTTCTTGTGGGGCCGCATCCGATACCGCCACTGGAAATACTGGGAGACCGCCACGTCCCGGGGATCCCGGACGAGAAACACGATTTTCTTACCCATGAAATCGATCTTCGTGTCATAGCCGTGACCCGTGTAGTCGCGCAGATAATTGCCGTGGGTGAAGAAGATCCTGGGAACCCGCCTGTCCATGCGATTCAGGTTATCGAAATCCAGCATGTGGTAGTCGGGGAGATCGAACATCAGCTGATAGACGCGTGACAGCATGACGCGCAGCCAGGTCCTGCCGCTCTTGCCCCATGAAACCAGCAGCCAGTCGGCCCGGTGCAGTTTCCGAAATTCTTCCCTGCCCCGAAGCCTGCGATCGATGGCCTTTCGTTGGGAATACGGCAGAAAGAAAAGCAGCGCGAGCTTCGCGTGCCTGGACAGGGCTTCCCACACGGCTGAGCGTCCTATAGAACCAAATTCGCGGACTGTTCCGACCGGTCCGGCAGTGACGCGGACCGACCTCGATCGCTGCGCCTCCGGAACTCCGCCCGCGGGACTCCCGGCGACCCCGGAAGGATAACACGTCGATACCTCTTCGCCCCCCTCGCCGACAACGATTTCGGCCAGTTCCGCGATGGAGCCGCAGCGTTTCCCGAGTGGCTATTCGAACCCGATCCCGGTACCCTTTCTCCATCCCAGGCAAGGGCTCCGGCCCTCGAGGAATGAAGCCATGACCGTGCTCGATCTAGGCGCCATAGACGCAGCACCCCTTCAGACAGATCCCTTTGATTTTCTTGTAGTTCCCGGCTGCATTCGTCCCGATGACCTGACCGCGATCAACGGGGACTATCCGAATATTGATCGACCGGGGAATCTCAATCCGGAGGACACCCGTTACGGCCCGCTTTTCCAGGGCTTTCTGCAGGAACTGGAGGGCGAGGAACTCGCTCGACACCTGGGGCGCAAGTTCGGCGTGGATCTTACCGGCTGCGGGACGACAGTGACCGTGCGAAAGTACTGTGAGCAGAGCGACGGCAACATTCACACCGATCACCCAAGCAAGATCATCACGGTGCTGGTGTATTTCAACGAGGGATGGGCCAATCCCGAGGGACAGCTCAGGATGCTGCGCTCGTCCTCCGACATCGAGGATTATGCGGCGGAGGTGCCGCCGCTCGGCGGGACGCTGCTTGCGTTCCGACGCACCGATCACTCCTACCACGGACACAAGTCATTCGTGGGCGAGCGCCGTATGGTACAGATGAACTATCTGAAATCCGGGCGTCTGTCCCAATGGAAACAGCAGATCGATCGATTCGGCACCCGGACCATGAAAAAGGCCCTGCGCCTGCTGCAACCCGGCGCCTGACGGCGGCAGTCAGGTTATCTCTTTCACAAGCGCCCGGACTCTGGCCACCACCCGTGGCAGATCGTCCGGAATTTCACCCGTGGGCTGGCCCAGCGGTCTTCCGGCCTCCACAGCCAGACCTCGTTCAATCAGGAGATCGTGCACAGCCGTGAAGTCGCGGGTCCTCGGCAGGATCCGCAGACGAGCGCCAATCGCTCGCAGCAAATGCCGGATCCGGTCCCCCGCCCCGCCTTTGTCCGGCTGGTAAAGCCAGCGAGCGCCGACACGACGGATCCGGTCAATTTTGTGCAGCCATCCATAAGGCAGGCGGAAAATCGCGAGAGGTTTCCTGAGCTTCACCACCTCCACCATCATGGAGATGCTGTCACCGGTGACGACAAAGCCGTCCGCGAGCCCCAGGAGGGCCTGATACGGATTGCCCTCCGCACCCCTTTTCCATTCGAAAAAACGGGCGCCCTCCGGCAGCCCTTCCCGGAGAGCATTCACCACTCGCGGAGGCGTCCTCGGACTGGTCGTCACATAGGGCGTGCCCCCGTCCCGTTCGATCACCTCCCGCGCCGTCTCGATCAGTCCTTCCCTGACCTGCCTGTCGAACATGAACGGATTCGTCGGCCCGCCGACCAGAATGCCGATCAGGGGCCGCGGAAGATCCGAAAGCCTCTCGCGCCACTCTTCGGTGGCGGAACGGATCCGTTCCTCGTCAACCTTCAGCAGGGGAAGAGAAATCCGCATAACGTTGGGCGTCGGAGCGATCTGCACTTCGGCGCTGGTAATGATCAGGGAGAACGGATCGCTGGATCCCGAGGGCTTGCCCACCAGCACGAGCTTCGTCCGGCCTCCCGACTGCTCGCGGATCCAGAGGGCTACCATGGACAAACGCCGACCGACGGTGATGACGACATCAGGCCACGGCGGCGAAAGTGGATCCGAGTTCTCCAGATCCAGGTGATGAAGCGACGGGATGACCTTGGGCTTGCCCTTGATCCAGGGAGCCTTGACTCGAACATATCGCCTTTCGCAGGGCATCCCCAGCGCCGCGACAAGATTTTCCACCTGAGCATTGTCGCCGAGACGATCGCCGACGATCATCCATATCCGTGGCGGGGATGAATTCGAACGCAATCCGTCCGGCGTGCCGACGGCCCCCGGACCGTCCGTCGCTGCCTCCCGGTGTGTCATCGACTGCTGCAACTGCCGGTCCGTTTTCCCCGTCGGAATCCGTCAGCCCGACGCGGTGGCGGGCTGGGAAGCCTCCTCGTCCGCCGGACCGTATCCGAGACTCGGCGAGAGCCGTGCACGGACGATTTCCTCCAGTTCGGCGACCTGCTCCGGTGTAAAGTAATCCCGGTATCCGCCAACCTTGCCACGACGCACCTTGAAAGTATTGGGGTCCTTGGGATCACGGAGCGTCAGGCCTCCCTGGCGGAAAAACCCCTTGGTCTCAAGCTGACGAAGATTGTCGAAAGAGCCGAAACGAACGGCTTCCTGGATCTCGTCGTCGCTGAAATCCCGTTCCATCAGTTCAACTACGCGCCTGAGATTCTCGGCCGGCCGGGCGCGCAGATCCTCGTAGCGCAGGACCATCCCGCGGTCGAGAGCCGCGACGTTCCGCTCCCAGGTATTCAGGTAATCCACCAGAAACGGCAGCCCGATATCGCTGTGCCGGACAAAATCCCACATGCCAATGGTGCGTCGATCAATGGGATGATCGATGAAATGGTTGATCAGCTCCTGCTTGTGCCGCGACTGTCGTTTTGTGAACTGGAAAAACCATGAAACCGCGATGTCGCAGGGATGACGGGCGATGAAAAGAACGGGCTTGTGGCGAAGATCGGAGTCCGGCGCGCCCGGCGCCAGCGCTTCACCGATGATGCCCTCGTAGCTGTAATAACCGTTACTCGCGGCGAGCCGCGGAATCTCGGGATGTTTCAGCGCCAACTCGTCTGTGTTGATAAGCCGGGAGGCGGGCAGGCCGTACCGGACCTGAAACAGCCGGGAGATCATCACCTTGAGCCAGGTGTTCCCGCTCTTGGGATGACCGATAATGAGCAGCTGGGCCCGACGGGCCTTGGCCAGCTCCAGTCTCGCCAGATGACGGCGACGTATGGAGACGCGCTGACGTGCCGGAAGTGGGTAAGTCGGCAGCAAGATAGACCATTTCTTGACGCCGTCGCTGATCCTGAGCATGTGAGTCACCGATGTCAGGAGCCAGGCGGCGGAGGTGCCGGCGCCGGTCCTGGCCCAGTTGGAATGAAGTCAGCCGCCTATTATGGGCCAGCCCTGGTCAGATCGCCACCTGCGACACCGGTTGCGGGTAACGGCGGCGCGGGTCCGGTCACCCCCCGGCGACCGACCTGCCGGATGTCATACAATCCCGCCGGCGCCCCGCATGGATTGAACGCCTCGTCTCGACAGATTTCATGAACCAGCCATCCCAACCGGATCTGCAAGCGGGAGCGACCGTCATAGCGTCCCGGCCCCAGCCCCTGGTCTGGGTCATCTCCGGGTACAGGGCGGGTGAAACAACCCAGTTACTGGCGCTGGCGGAGGCACTGGGATGGCCCTTCGAGGTCAAAGAACTCCGCCATCGCCGCTGGGATTTCGTCCCGGGCCTTCTTCGTCTCAGCAGCCTGGCCGGAATCGAAAAAGCGGCACGGGAGGATCTCCGGGCTCCGTGGCCGGATCTGGTGATAAGCGCCGGCATGCGGAACGAACCGCTCGCGAGATGGATCAAGGACCGCGCGGGAGGAGAATGTCGCCTCGTCAACGTGGGAAGGCCCTGGGCGGGCTTCGATCATTTCGATCTTGTGATTACGACGCCCCAGTATCGCCTGCCCGAACGGCCCAATATCCTCCAGAACATCGGCACCATGCATCTGTTCACCGACCACGCGCTGGCCGCCGCCGCACGGCGCTGGAAACCGGAATTCGAGCACCTTCCCGGGCCCTACATCGGAGTACTCATCGGCGGCCACAGCGGCCCGTATACGTTGGGCCCGGCCGCGGCCCGGCGACTGGCCGTCGCTGCCGGGCGATTGGCCCGGGAGATGGAGGGATCACTTCTGGCCACCACCAGTTCCAGAACATCCGCCGCCGCCACCGAGGCCTTTGCCGGGGCTCTCGACTGCCCGCACTACCTTTTCAGGTGGTCGCCGGACTCCATCCAGAACCCCTATCAGGGCATCCTGGCTACCGCCGATCTGCTGATTGTCACCAGCGACACGGTGTCGATGATTTCGGAAGCCGTGGGCACCGGCAAACCTGTTTTTGTCTTCGACCTGGACGGCGACGACGACTTTCGCCTGGGCGCGCTTTTCTACCGCCTCCTGATGCGCGTCGGGCATCCCCGCCTCACCCGGGATCTGGAATTATTTCATCGTCGGCTCACAGAGACGGGCCGGGCCGCCTGGCTGGGGGAGTCGCTGTCGAAAGTCAGGTCCGAGCCCCTGGACGATCTGGCGCGGGCGGTGACCCGGGTTAAGGCGCTCGTCACCAGCCGCGATTCCCGAAACGCTTGATATGAGACGCAGACACCCGGGCCCCGCCAGGCCCCGCGCCACGGGACCGGCGAATACATCCGGCGGCGGCGATTCCGGGCAATTCACCCCGGCCGGCATACGCGGTAACATACCGGTCGGGCGGACACGGGATTGTCCCATCCGCCGGGAAGCTGTTGGTCCGCACTATTTGCGCATCAAGACATCGGCTCCACAGCCCGAAGAACGACAAGGGAGTTTCGATGGCCACCTATGAAGAGTGCCTGAAGATAGTCCGGGATGTTCTGGGCGATCAGCTGGAACCGGGGAAAACAGCCGACGAAAAAGATGCTCTGGTAGCCGATTTGGGAATGGGATCCCTGCAGATGCTGGAGCTCGTAGTGGAAATCGAGGACCTTCTCGACATCAGCCTGCCGCTGAACCAGTTACCCGAGATCCAGACCGTGGAGGATTTTGCCCGGATGCTGGAATCGGTTTCTGCCGGATCTTCCCAATGAGCCTTTTTGACAAGTTTGCGCCCCTGTCGAACCTTCGGAGCGATCTGCTCGAGCACGGCATCCTGCCGTTCGGAGTGGTAACCGAGAAGATTCTCTCTCCCACCGAGGGTATCGTGGATGGCCGCAGGACCATACTTGCCGGTACCAACAATTACCTGGGTCTGACCTTCGCCCCCGAGTGCGTGGAGGCCGCCCGCAAGGCATTGTCCGAAGAGGGCACCGGCACCACCGGCTCCCGCATGGCCAACGGCACTTACGGAGCCCACGCTGCTCTGGAGCGAGAACTCGCCGAGTTCTTCGATCGTGAACACGCGCTGGTTTTCACCACCGGATTTCTGGCCACGATGGGCATGGTGTCCACGCTGGCGGGGCGCGGTGATGTGCTGCTTATCGACGCCGATTCCCACGCCAGTATCTACGACGGCTGCCGGCTCAGCGGGGCCGAAGTCATCAGGTTCCGCCACAACGATCCCAAAGATCTCGATAAACGCCTCGGGCGGCTCGGAGACCGCAGCGGCAACACCTTAGTGGTAGCCGAGGGTCTGTACAGCATGCTGGGCGACCAGGCGCCCCTGCAGGAAATTGTCGATGTCAAGGACAAACACGGCGCGATCCTGCTGCTGGACGAGGCCCATTCCATGGGCGTTTTCGGTGATCGCGGGCGCGGCCTGGCTGAAGCCGCAGAGGTCGAAGACCGGGTCGACTTCGTCGTGGGGACGTTCAGCAAGAGCCTGGGCTCCGTTGGGGGCTTTTGCGTCAGCAACCATCCCGAACTGGAGCTCGTCCGGATGGCGGCGCGGTCCTATATATTCACGGCGTCACCGACTCCGTCGGTGGTGGCGTCGACTCGTGCGGCCCTGAAGATGATCAGCGATCATCCTGAACTGAGAGACCGTCTCTGGGACAATTCGCGGCAACTGTATGACACCCTTGCCCGGGCAGGTTTCCAGCTGGGCCCGCAACCAGGTCCGGTCGTGGCTGTCTTTGTCGACGATCCGAAACGGGCAGTGTCATGGTGGCACCGACTCCTCGAACAGGGCGTTTACGTGAACCTGGTGATCCCGCCGGCGACGCCCAGCACCAGTTGCCTGCTCCGTTGCAGTATCAGCGCGGCCCACACCCGGGAACAGGTGGACCGGATTTCAGAGGCCTTTGTCTCGCTGCTCCCGAAGCGCCAGGCGGCGGGCTCCGCAGTCTAGGTTTCTCCGGAAGCCCGATCACGTTTGGGCGCCGCGCCCGACTCGTGGGACTCCAGTCTCCCTTCCACCATCCGATAGACGGTATTCGAGAACTCAGCCAGCGCTGGCTGATGAGAAACCGCCACGATTGTGATCTCCCGCGCCAACGCCTTCAGTGTCCTGCAGATTTCTGCCTCGCTTTCGGCGTCAAGAGCGCTGGTAGCCTCATCCAGCACCAACAGCCTTGGCCCGTGGACGAGCGCCCGCGCCAGCATGATTCGTTGCCTCTGCCCGGCAGAGACCCTCGCACCACGTTCACCGACGCTGGTATACATCCCTTCGGGCATTGACTCGACGAACGACCACGCATCTGCCTTTTCCAGGGCCCTGCGGGCGTCGGCTTCGGAGAGGTCCGGATCTCCGAGGGTCACGTTGTTGAGAATCGTATCGTGCAGCAGGACAGTATCCTGGGGCGCATAGCCGATCTGTTTCCTCCACTCGTGGAGGTTGACGGAATCCAGCGGAATCCCGTCGATTCGCACTTCACCCGTATCCGGCGAGTGCAGACCGGCAATAAGATCGAGTATGGTGGTCTTCCCCGAACCGGATCGGCCGATGATTGTCGTCAGCCCTCGGGTCGGAATTCGCAGGTCGACGTTTTTGAGAACCGGCTCTCCCTCGTAACTGAAGGAGACGTCGTCCAGCACGATTTCCCGATCCAGGCCAGGCGCCGGTGCGCCGCCATATTCCTCACGCTTGGCGTCGGCTTCCTCAACAGCCTGGAGCATCGACCAGTAGGCGCTCTCCGCCGCCACCATTTTCTGATAGTGCTTCTGTATCTTTCCCAGATGCGCCAGAACCCGGGTCAGCACCAGAACCAGTACCAGAACCTCGGCAATCGGCATGCCCCAGCGTTCGAGCAACAGGAAGATACCTGCCGCTATTACGACCGCGAACATGGGTTCCTGGGCCGAGGTCAGCATGGCCTTGCTGAACACCTCCTTTTCCAGCGCCTTGTTGAGCCGACCGGTCTCGGTTCTCAGCACGTTATCCGCCAGGCCCTCCCGTCCCATGGCTTTGAGAGTCTTGACCGAGTGAAGCGTATCGGTCATACGCGACAACAGGGATCTCAGCAGGACCGTCTGTCGCTTTCCGGCCTTGCGGGTCATTTTCACAAGGAAATGCGACACGAAGAGAATCACGAAACCCGCGGCCAGCGAGGCAAGGGTCGCCCGCCAGGAAACCATCATGGCTACCGATCCGTAGATGACAGCCTGGATGCCGTAAGCCACGATGCCGACGCCGAATTCGTAGGCGATCGAGGCCCGCCATGCCTCCGTCGCCATGCTGTTGGTGAGCCGACCCACCGGCTGATGAACAAAATAGCTCCAGCGGCTGGACATCACGGCCCTCAGCAGACGCAGCCGAAGATCCGTGGTCACCCGGGCCTTTGTGTACCCGACCTGCCGCTCCGCGACGAGCAGCAGAATACTTTTCAGAAAGATCCCGAGGACCGCCACCACCAGCAGGTTACCGATCGTCGGCGTGATTCCCGCATTGGTGAGAAATTCCGTCACCTGCCTGGCGAATTCGGACTGCTGACCTCCATCTGCCCCGCTGTCCACGGCAAGGCTCAGTATGGGCAGCAGCACCGAGATGCTGGAGCCTTCCGCCAGCCCGGCCAGCAAAAGCGCCGCGACCATCAGGAGGCTCTGCCAGGGATAAGCCCGGGTGAAAGTGACGAGAATCATGGACGATGTGCCGGCAGCCTGTGGACCAATGCGCTCTGGCCGGGCCGCCGTTTGACTCCGTGGATGGCGATGCTCGCGCTGTGGACCCGAATTATAACCCCAGGTCCGTCATGCATCGTTCCGTGCTGTAGCATTGCCGGTCTATGACCGGGCTCGATAAATTCCGTCCCTCATGAACGACCCTGCAAACCCGCCGCCGGGTACCGAGGCACCAGCCGTCTGGGTCCTGCTCGGCCACAAGGCTGGGGACAACAATCAGGTCATCGCCCTGGCGGAGAGCCTCGGGGTCCCGTTCGCGGAAAAACGCATGCGTTATCGACCCACCGAACTCTGGAGCAACCTGCTCCTGGGTCCGAATCTGCTGGGGATAAGTCGCGTTTGTGCGGGACAGCTGAGGCCACCCTGGCCGAAGCTGGTCATATCTGCCGGTCGCCGGAACGAGCCGGTCGCCAGGTGGATACGGCAACAGGCCGGGCCCGCCGTACGCCTGGTTCACATCGGTCGACCATGGGCGCGTCCGGAGCGTTACGACCTGATCATTTCCACGCCGCAGTACTGCCTCGACCGTTACCCGAACGTCATGATCTTCGAACTGCCCCTGCACCGGATCGCAGAGGATCGTCTGGAGATGGCCGCGCTGACCTGGCGTGACCGGCTCGCCCACCTGCCGGCGCCGCGGATCGCCGTCCTGGTGGGGGGGGAATCCGGCGGATTCCATCTGGATCGGGCAAAAGCTGCGCGGCTTGGGCGGGAGGCCGATCGCCTGGCACAAGGTCTGGGCGGATCGCTGATGATTTCGACCAGCGCGCGAACCCCGCGGCATGCAGCCAGGGAACTGACCGCTGAACTGCGCTCACCCTTCTTTCTTTTTGATTGGCATGCCGGGGGCGCGGACAACCCCTACCTGGCTTTTCTAGCCATGGCAGATCGGTTCATCGTCACCGGCGAGAGCATGTCGATGCTGACCGAGGCCTGCGCCACCAGGCGGCCTGTCTACATCTTCGATATGTCCGACAGGCCGGGCTCGGGTCGGGAATCAGCGCCTGCAGACCTGTTCGGACGCATCGCCAATTCGCTCCGCTACCGCGCCATCACCCACCGCCTCGCGCAGCATCTGGCGCCTGTCAGGATGCGGCGCGACGTATCACGGCTGCACCGCGCGCTGATCGGCTCCGGTCGGGCAGCGTGGCTGGGTGAGGAATTTCCCCAAGCGCCCCCGCCTCCCCTGCCGGACGCCACCGGCGCCACCGAGAGGGTGCGGGAGCTGCTGGAATCGCGACAGCGGTGACCCTGTCGCTTCCGAGCCCGCCCCTCAGGCGGGGAGCTCCATGGGCAGACTCGGCGCCGGGGCCAGGGGCGGGGTCCTGTCAACGACTTCGAGCGCATCGTGGCGAACGTGGTTCTTCGACATTTCCTGCCGGAGCATCTCTTCGCTGATGACGCCCGTGTCCAGACACTCCTTCAGCAGACCGAAGAAAAAGCGCTCCTGGTTCGGATCCGGATGCGCCTTGTAGTTGCCGAGAAAGGCGTACTCACCAAACAGCTTGCGACGAGCCCGCATCGCCCACGCGACGGGCGGGAACAGCCGGAATCGCTCTGCCGGGCGCCAGTCGGTCGGCAAACCGGTTTTCCACGGCTGGGTCCTCCGGCGAGTGTTGTGGAGCATCTTGGTCTGACGGGTCAAACGATCGAAATCGTTCCATTCAGGCTCGAAAAAGCCGATGGATTCTCTGTCCTCGAGCTTCAGGCAGATCCAGGGCTGATAGTCGCGCTTGAATTCGAACATCTCACGGAATCCCTGCTCCGCGTCCCAGTGTCGCAGCTTCGCGCAATCCAGCAGCATGACGCTGCTCGCCATACACTTGTCGATGTATCCCTTGGGCCCGGACCTCATCCGGCACATGACGGCCTTGTCTTCCATGTCGCGGCTGAGGAGTTCCCAGATATCACCGACGGCGAAAATGTCGGGATCGATAACGACGGCCCGTCCCTGGTAGCCCATAAGTTTCGGCGGCATGAAACGCAGCGGCGTAAACGACTGCAGGTCGTCGTTCAGCCAGACCCGCTGGACGCCGTCCCGCAGATACATCCTGCCTTCGTGTTCCTGCAGCCAGGGGTAGTCCGCCGTGTCGATGATCTGGACATCGAATTTGTCGGCATTGGGAGAATTCCGCTTGAGTGCGTACTTGGCCACCAGCGCACCGGTGATCTGTTTATGGTTCGTATGGATGAATACGCAGTGATCCACGGCTGCATACCTCGCGCAACTTCGTCAATGACGCCGGCCGGAGAAAGCCCGTGGCTGTCCGCATCGGCTGCGGCATCTCAATGTGCCCAACCGCATATTATCGCTTTAACCACCTCATCTTGCGACCTGCCCGGGGGCAGGCGGCGCTGAGGCGCCTTATCTCAGAACTCCGCGCCGATACAGTCGCCAGAGCTCTCCCCAGACGTGAAGCCACGGGCGTCGCCTGACCCGCTCCGGAATCTGCACCGGAACGCCGCTGTGGCGCTCCAGTTTCCAGGCAGCGTAATCCAGCCCGCCTTCGAATGTGGCAAGGGCTTTCAGCCAGCGCGCCGGACTCATGAGTTTGCCTGTGATCCTGCGTGTCGCCCAGGCGAGCCGGGCGCCGCGGACCCGCCACGGCGACACCGAACTGATGAATACCGCCTGCCCTCCCGTGTCCGTCATATCCAGCCCCAGACTCGGGGCCAGCGACGCGGTCAGGCTCCGGTAAAACTGCGCATTGTCCTCGACCAGCTCCCTCGACCGGCTGCCGGATTCGGGCCGCAGCTCGGTCCCGTAACTCAGTTCCAGCGCGCCGGTCCAGATCTCCAGCGCGTCCGCCGGCGACCGGGCCAGCGGGATGGTGCGCCTAAGCAGGGTTTCCGCGGCTGCCGCGAGACACCCGACGACGGCCTCCCGGGCCGAAGGGTCGCGGGCGTATGCCAGAAGACACGGCTGCGCGAATCGGCCCCAGAGGTAAGGGTGAAACCACTTGCCTCCCGTGCCCCGGCGGAAATCCCGGAGACTGATCACGGCGTACTTGGCGCGGATCTTCCCCCCCTGATCCTCGATCTCCATGTAGCCCACCGATGGCGGAAGAACCGCCGCCAGGAGCCTGTCCCGAACCGTTCTGTAGGCGGCTGCGTAGGACGTCACGATGACGTAGAGATCCACGATTCCGTCCCGCGGATCGTTCTTCCTGAGGCAGGATCCGTAGAAGACGACCGCAGAAACCGCGTCTCCGAAGCGCTGGCACATTTCGCCAGCCAGCATGTCGATAGCCCGGGGAGCGGCCTGATTCGAACGGGCGCGGATGATTTTTTCGG
>JASFOT010000002.1:0-25636 GCA_050116375.1 Gammaproteobacteria bacterium
CACCGGCTTTACCGGGCGCCTCGTCGCCGAATACCTGCTTGAACGCTATGGTTGCGGCGCTGACCTGCGCTGGGCCATGGCCGGCCGCAATGAAGAGAAGCTGAAGAACGTTCGCGACGGCCTTGGTCCGGACGCCGCTGACATCCCTCTTATCCACGCCGACAGCCACGATCCGGAATCCCTGCTCAGCATGGTCCGGAGAACATCCGTCGTATGTTCCACCGTCGGGCCCTTCGCCCGACACGGCTCGGAACTTGTGGCAGCCTGCGCCGAGTCCGGCACCGATTACTGCGACATTACCGGCGAAGTCCAGTGGATCCGCAAGATGATCGATCACCACGAGGAGACCGCCCGCCAATCCGGCGCCCGCATCGTTCACTGCTGCGGCTTCGACTCCATCCCGTCCGATCTCGGGGTGCTGTTCACCCATCGGCAGATGAAGGAACTACATGGCGGTCCGTGCGACTCGATTCATCTGCGCGTAAGAAGAATGAAAGGCACGTTCAGCGGGGGAACCGTTGCCAGCCTTCTGAACGCGCTGGACGAGGCGCGCTCTGACCCTCAGATTCGGCGCGCCATGGGCAATCCCTACGGGCTCAATCCCGAGGGGGCACAGAAGGGGCCGGACGGTCCCGATCAGAGCAAGCCGAAGTGGGACGCCGACGTGAACTCCTGGACGGCTCCCTTCGTGATGGCGGCGGTCAACACGCGGATCGTGAGGCGAAGCAACGCCTTGACCGGGTATTGCTACGGCAAATCCTTCCGCTATCAGGAAGCCGTAATGACGGGCAAAGGCGCCGGCGGCTGGGCTCGGGCCGTGTCCATGACGGCCACCCTCGGAGCCTTCCTGGTGGCGGCGTCGCTCAAACCGGCCCGGGCCCTGATGAACCGGATGTTTCTTCCCCAGCCAGGGGAGGGTCCCGGGGCCGAGGCCCGGCGGAAAGGGTATTTCGACATACTGCTGGTGGGGCGCCGGGGCCCGGACAAGATCCTGACCCGTGTGCGCGCGGACCGGGATCCCGGTTACGGCGCCACGTCCCGGATGCTCGGAGAGAGCGCCGTCTGTCTCGCGAAAGACGAACTCGACACTCCGGGCGGTTCCTGGACACCGGCATCCTGCATGGGTGAAAAACTCCTGCACCGGCTGGAAGCGAATGCGGGCATGAGCTTCGAGCTGGAAAAAAACCGGTAGCCGCCGGTCAGGCGTCAGGGCATTTTGATGCCGCCGCCAGGAACCCCGCCCCCCGGCACGCCGCCTGCAGAGCCAGCGCCGCCGGCGCCGGGAACGATAATGGAGGATGCGGCGTCTCGCCGCAGCTCTTCCAGCCGGCGCATGGTGTCTTCGATGGCGACTTCCGCCGCCTCGCTGAATTTCCGGGTCGCTTCTCCGAGAGAGGCTGCCTCGATCTCGAACGTGATGGGAAGTCCGCCAGCCGGTGTCAGTATCTGGGTCTGGCCCACATAGACAATGGTCCGGGTCGTATCCGGTCCCCCGTCCTTGGTCACCGGAGTCAGCCGCTGGATCGTGCCGACCCGACGATCGGTGAATATCTCTTCCTGGTAAAGATTATCGGACGCCATCTCAAGGTCGACCCTGGGTTCATTTTCCGCCATTTACTTCTCTTCTAGCTTGCTGGATCCATGATGCGAAAGCGCTAGCTTAACACCCTGATCCGTCGAGCGCCGCTGGATGAGGGCGATCGGATCTACTCGTGATCGACAATCGTGACCGGGTGAAACGGCCGCTCTCCGGGAGCCTGGTAATAGGGCATCATTTCCGGGATCAGGGCCGCCAGCCGCGCCTGGCGATTCTCCGGGTCCGGGTGGGTACTGAGGAACTGGGGCGGCCGCCCTCCCCCCACCTCGTTCATCTTCTGCCACAGAGTCACCGCAGCGTGGGGATCGTAACCGGCCCTGGCCGCAAGCTCGATGCCGATCAGATCCGCTTCGGATTCCGCAGCCCGGCTGTTGGGCAAGCCCACGGCGACGGTCGCCGCCACCGCGGCGGCCGCAGTGAGCCGGGGATCGTCCGAGGCAACGCCAACGGCAATGATTCCGATCTGGCTTGCCATGGCCACCGACATTTTCTCGGCAGTATGGTTGGCCAGCGCATGGGCAATCTCATGGCCCATCACCTGGGCAAACTCGTCTTCCGTCGGGTCAAGTTTCCGAAGCAGACCGGTATAAACCGCCATTCGGCCGCCGGCCATGCACCAGGCATTCACGGTGTCCGGATCCTCGATAATAGCCACGCTCCAGTCCCACCGCCCGGCATCCGGACGCATTCGAATCGCCTGCGCTACCAGTCGCCCGGTGATATCGCCGACCCACCGGGCCATCGCCGCGTCCTCGCTGAGTTTCCCTTCCTTCTCAAGACGCTGCATCTCAGCCAGATAGGCCTGCCGGGAAGCAGAAATAGCGGTTGCTTCCGAGACAAGCATGAGTTGCGTGCGGCCCGTCGGACTCGTGGCGCAGCCCGCCATGACCAGACCGAAAAACACCAGACAAAGCGCTCGCGTTCTGAGGACGGACGCCGTCAGGCGAGGGCGAATCACTTCCTGAAAACGGTCAACCATCTGCTGCATGAGCATTCACGGCGCTGTGGCCCTCATTGATATTAGCCCAGAGAGTGCGCGACGTACGCGGATCCGATCATCACCGGTCCCCGTCCAGCATGCCGCTGATCCGTTCATCCTTCTGATGCCACAGCGTGCTGATCCAGGTCTGGAGGCGTTGTCTGAATTGCTCGTCGCCGCTGTAATTCCCCTCGGTCAGCCAGGACTCGATCTCCATCACCCGGATGTGTACCTGGATTCGATCGACACGGCCGCAGCAGAGTTCCCACAGGCTCGGAGCTCCATTCCCATAGACGATCGTCACGTCGATAAGCGAGTGCAGGATGTCACCCATCGCCCCGAGAACAAAGGCGACGCCGCCCGCCCGCGGGGGCATCAGGTGTGTGTAGGGAGATTCCCTCTGCCCCCGCTTCTCTGCCGTAGACCGGGTCCCCTCGACAAAATTGATGACCGTGGTCGGTGTGTCGCGGAACTTCTGGCAGGCCACCCGGGTCGCTTCCAGGTCCCGGCCTCTCTTCTCGGGATGCCGCTGCAGATACTCCCGCGTGTACCGCTTCATGAATGGCATGTCCAGCGCCCACCAGGCGATACCCAGGAAAGGCACCCAGATCAGCTGCTGCTTGATAAAGAATTTCAGGAATGGAATGCGCCGGTTGAACACGGCCTGCAGCACCAGGATATCGACCCATGACTGGTGGTTGCAGATCATCAGATACCACTCCCGCCGACGCAGTGATTCGAGCCCGCTGATTTCCCACTTGATCGACTGGGTCAACAGGAGAATTCCCTTGTTGAAGCTGATCCAGTGTTCTGCGCACGCAATCAGTCCCCTGCCCATCAGGACGCGCCAGGTCTTTAGCGGAACGATGAGTTTGGCGATCGCAAGCACCAGGATCGGGACGAACCAGAAGATCACGTTGCCGGTCATCAGCAAGAGCGTAATTGTTCCGCGGACCTTGGCGAGCAATGAAAACTGCATGGAAACCCGGCTCTGAGTTCCGATACCCCAGATGATTGTAACCCCCGACGACCGCAGACCCATCAGGACCCTGCGGCCCACGAGGAATCCAGCGATGCCCGTCAGTAGTTGTTTTCCCGTGCCAGAAGTCGGTTTGGATAGCGACTTGCGGCATAATAAGCGCCGACATAGTGGGCGCGGGAAGTGAAGATGACAGATCTGACAAAGATCAAAGCAGATAATCAGTTTATTCGAAACGCGCTCGAGGCCGCGATCCGGATCGGCATTCTGCTGGTCCTGATCCTCTGGTGCTTTGATATCGTTCGTCCGTTCATCACTATCGTGCTCTGGGGTGTCATAATCGCCATCGCCATCTCGCCGGGTTACGAGAAACTGGCGGACCGCATGGGACATCGGCGTGGTCTTGCAGCCACTGTGGTCACTCTGGGGTTACTGGTGGTCATCATCCTGCCCGCCTCGATGTTTACGGAAACCATCGTCGACGGCGCCCGCCAGACGGCGGAGGTGTTCCGGACAGGACAGGTGGTGATTCCCCCGCCGCCGGAGTCGGTCTCAGGCTGGCCACTGATAGGCGAGAAACTGGCGGCTTTCTGGGCGCTGGCTTCCTCGAATCTGACCGAGGCCCTCGAACAATTGCAGCCGCAGATAAGGGCGATCAGCAAGTGGCTGCTGGGCGCGGCCGCCGGCGCCGGCCTCGGGCTGCTCAAGTTCGTCGCGTCGATCATCATCGCCGGGATCCTCTTGCCGGGCGCAGAAAAGTCTGCCCGTGTTTCGGAGCGCTTCTTCCGGCGCCTGGCAGGAGAAGGCGGCGCGCATTTTGGATCTCTGACCACCTCTACCGTTCGCAGCGTCGCCCGGGGAATTCTAGGTGTCGCGATCATACAGGCGACGCTCGCGGGGATCGGCCTGGTTACCGTCGGCGTTCCGGCCGCCGGCCTGCTGACCGTCGTCATACTGGTCCTCTGCATTATTCAGCTCGGCCCGGGACTCATCCTGATTCCCACGGCCATCTGGCTGTTCGCGGCGGGAGACAGCCAGCTGACCGCCATTCTTTTCACCATCTACATTATTCCGGTGATTCTGGTCGATAACTTCCTCAAGCCCATTCTCCTCGGCAGGGGCGTCGACGTGCCGATGCTCGTCATTTTCCTGGGCGCTATCGGCGGATTCATCTCCATGGGCATCATCGGGTTGTTCGTTGGATCCATTGTTCTGGTCGTGGGATACACGTTGATGATCGAATGGCTCAAGAACGACGGCACAACGGAACAGCCGGAGCAAACCGCGTCAGCGGCAGCGACGGAGGAATGAGCAGGCCGCAGGAGTGACGGCCCTGACGGATTTGATGGCCACAGATTCTATTGACCGCCTCAATTCAGAAGCCGGCAGCCTGGATCCATGCCTGAGCGTCTGCCACGAATGTGACCTGCTCAACCGCGTGCCTGCGCTGCCCCCGGATCGGGCGGCCCGGTGTCTTCGCTGTGGTCACGTGCTGTTCCGGAACCCTGCAAACTGCGTGGAGAAGACCCTCTCGCTGAGCGTCTCCGCGCTGATCCTCTGGGTGGTCGCCAATGTATTTCCCTTCCTGTCTTTCGGGCTGCCGGGAAACCTGGTCGAGACCAACCTGGTTAGCGGCGTCGTTTCCCTTTACGAGCAGGGCCAGCCAATCCTCTCCGTCGTCGTGCTGATTACGAGCATCATCGCGCCGGCGCTGCAGATCGCGGGCCTCATTTACGTGCTGGCACCCCTCAATCGCGGTTTGCGCCTGCCGCAGTACAAGCGCGTCATGCGCTGGATGGGATACCTCAAGCCCTGGAGCATGATGGAGGTCTTCATGCTCGGCATCCTGGTGTCCATGGTGAAGCTTGGCGGGATGGCAGACGTGATTCCCGGAGTCGCCCTGTGGGCGTTCTGCTGCCTGATCGTTGTGCTCTCCTGGGCCCTGTCCACGCTGGAGCCCCGCGTCATCTGGGAGAAGCTCGACGATGCCAGAGAAGCGGGGGCGACCGCATGACGACGGTGTCCGGCAACGCCATGAGCGCATCGCTCACGGGCTGCCACACCTGCGGCCTAGTGTGCCGGATGGGGTCGGGGCATCACTATGTTTGTCCGCGCTGCGGCAGCGAGCTGCACTACAGAAAAGCGCGGAGCGTCGATCGCAGCACGGCCCTGGTGATCGCCGCTTTCCTCTTCTATCTGCCGGCCAATCTCCTTCCCATCACCCATACGGCGGCCCTGGGCAAGGTGCAGTCGGACACCATCATGAGCGGGGTCATTTATTTCATCAGCCATGGAGACTGGCCCCTGGCGCTCGTGATCTTCATCGCCAGCGTGGCGGTGCCGCTCCTTAAGCTGCTGATCCTGTCCTATCTTTTGTGGACAGTCAGGCGTCGATCCTCCGCCCGTCCGATGGATCGGACCAAGCTGTACCGGATCACGGAGGCGGTGGGCCGATGGAGCATGGTGGACGTTTTTGTGGTGACCGTGCTGGTGGCGCTCGTCCAGCTGGGTTTCCTGGCCAATATCGAGGCCGGACCCGGCGCTCTTTATTTCTCCATGGTCGTTATCATCACCATGTTCGCGGCCATGGCCTTCGATCCCCGGCTGATCTGGGATCCCATAGAGGAAAACGATGAACGAGAAAACTGAACCCGGGTCGCCTGCCGTAGCGGAGGCCGCGATCGGGGAGAAACCGAAATTCTCGCTGGTCTGGGTGGTGCCCATCGTGGCGGCGATTATCGGGGCCTGGCTCGTATACAAGGCGATCACGGAAGAAGGTCCGACCATCACCATCGTTTTCGAAACCGGCGAGGGTCTCACCGCGGGCAAAACCAAGGTCAAATACCGCAGCGTGGAGGTCGGAACCGTGGAGAACGTGGAACTCTCCAAGGACCTGGAACACGTGGTGGTCACCGCAAAAATGGCCCCGGGGGCCAGAGACTACCTGAGGGAGGGGACCCGGTTCTGGGTAGTTCGTGCCCGGGTGACCGCTGGCGAGGTGCAAGGCCTCGGGACGCTGCTGTCGGGAGCCTATATCGGCATCGATCCGGCGGCGGAAGGCCGCAAGACCCGCGATTTCGTCGGCCTGGAGAAAGCACCGGTCATCGAGACCGACCAGGAGGGCCGGAAATTCCGGTTCACCACCCGGGAGCTGGGCTCGCTCTCGGTGGGCGCGCCGATCTACTACCGGCAGTTCTCCGTGGGCCGGATCCTGGACTACCGGCTGGAACTGGACGGCACGATCTCGGGGCAGATGTTCGTCGAGGCCCCCTACGACCAGCTCATCAAGGAAACCACACGATTCTGGAATGCCAGCGGGGTGGAAGCCACACTGGGCGCCGATGGCTTTCACGTGGACACCCAGTCGCTCACCAGCATTCTTATCGGCGGCATCGCTTTCGACACACCGGAGTCACTGGAGGCAAGGGCGGAAGTCCAGGAAAACCACGAATTCTTTATCTACGCGAACCGTCTGGAATCCCTGCAGCGTGAGTACAAGATCCAGAAGTATTACGTGATGATTTTCAATGAATCCGTCCGCGGACTGACCACCGGCTCGCCGGTGGAGTTCTTCGGCCTCAAGATCGGCGAGGTCGTGGATATCAGTTTCGAGGTGGATTACGAGAATATGACCCTGCATATCCCGGTGCTCGTCCGCATAGAGCCGGAGCGGCTGGTGCCAACTGGCGACGAGTCCAGATTAGGCAACGAGAGCGAAGGGATGGTCGCCCGAGGATGGCGCGGGCAGCTGGCCACCGGCAACGTGCTGACCGGCGGCAAGGTCATTAACCTGGTGCTGGACCCGGACGCTCCACCGGGAGAGACCGGCGAGTGGAAAGGCTATCCCACCTTCCCGACCGTCCCGTCTTCGCTGCGCAACCTGGCGTCCGACGTGGGTCGGATCGTGGACAAGATCGAGGATATTCCGTTCGATCGGATCGGAGAGAATCTCAGCGAAACCCTGGCGTCCATCAACCGGATCGTCAGCGACCCCGAGCTGGCCAACGCCATCGCGAGTCTTCGCAGGATGGCGGACCAGCTCAGCAACGACGTGGCTCCCGCCCTCGATTCCGTACTGAACAAGGCCGAGGAGACGCTGGATGCCACGAGAAAACAGATCGATGCCGACTCGGTCACCGCCCATGAGCTCAGACGCCTGCTCATGGAGCTGGGCGACACCGCCCAGTCCATTCGTACCATCGTGGAATACCTGGAACGTCACCCCGAATCGCTGATCAAGGGCAAGGAGGATCAGTCGTGATCCATTTTCGCTCCATTACCCGGACCGGCGTCCTCCTGTTCGCCGCCATGTTGTTGACCGGCTGTATCGGCGGGCGCAGCCCGGCAGTACAGTTCCATAACCTGAGCCCCATGGTCACTGCCAGCGGAGCGCCCGGTGTGGATCCAGGGCCCGCTGTTGCTGTTGGCCCAGTGATCTTCCCCAGGTCACTCAGGCGCTCCCAGATCGTAATTCGGACGGGCCCGAACAGCCTGGAACTCGATGAATTTCATCGCTGGGCCGGAAGCCTGGAGTCCGACTTCCTCGACACGCTGGGATCAAACCTGGGGGCGCTGCTGTCCACGGACAGGGTGGCGGTCTATCCGTCCGAGGCGCGCTTCCCCCTGGATTATCGGGTCGTTCTGGACGTGGACCGGTTCGACGGATCACCGGGAGGCACCCTGGTCCTCAGCGTTCGCTGGACAATCTCGGCGGGCGACGACGCCGAGGCGGCTGTCGTCAAACAATCCACGATAGAGCAACCCGTGACGGGAGACACCGTCGATGCGCTGGTGCAGGCCCACGATGCAGCCGTCGCGCAACTGAGTCGGCAGATCGCGGACCAGATACGCTCCCTCTGAGTTTGTCACCGGGGTTTCCGGGTCCGATCGGATGGTTCGCCAGGGGCAAGTCCGCCAACGTGAAAACGACGAACGGGCCCTGAAGACGGGAAGTTCCTTCCGTCCGACAGTTCATTCCTCGTGCAGAAATGGATAGTCGGTATAGCCGGCCTCTCCGCCGCCGTAGAACGTCTCCGGGTCCGGCGCGGTCAGCTCGGCGCCCTGCCGGATCCTCTCGTCCAGATCAGGATTGGAAATGTAAAGTCGGCCGAAAACAGCGGCATCCATCCGGTCCTCGGACAGCCACGTGGCGGCCTCCTCCGGCGAGAATCCGCCGCAGATCAGAAGGGCGCCCTTCCAGGCATCTCTGATGATCGCCGACATGGCCTCACTGCGTTCTGTGACCCTCTCGACGCCCTCATCGTCCGGTGCAGTCTGGCGTGTAATGTGAAGATAGGCCAGATCGAAATGATTGAGTTCCTCTGCAATCCAGCGGTAGGTCCCTTCGGGATCCTCGTCCTGCATGTCCTTGCCGACCATCAGCGGCGATAACCGCAGCCCCACCCGGTCGCAGCTCCAGATTCCGCACACCGCCTCCACCACCTCCGAAAGGAATCTCGCCCTGTTCTCCACGGGGCCACCGTAGCGGTCGGCCCGCCGATTCGTGGCCGAACAGATGAACTGGTGAATCAGGTAACCGTTTGCGCCGTGAATCTCGACACCGTCAAACCCCGCCCGTCGGGCGTTGGCAGCGGCATGGCGGTAATCGTCCACGACTCTTTCCACCTCGTCGGTTTCCAGTCCCCGGGGGGTGACGAACGGAACCTGGGCTCCCTTGCCGTCCTCCCCTGGCACAAATGCCTGGCCGTCCGGGCGGATGGCAGAGGGCGCGACGGGCGGCCCCCCGTCGGGCTGGAAAACCGGGTGAGAGATTCGACCGACGTGCCAGAGCTGCAGAAAGATTCGACCGCCTCCGGAATGGACCGCATCGGTCACCAGTCGCCAGCCCTCGATCTGCGCCTCGGTGTGGATACCGGGAGTCCAGGCATAACCCTGGGCTTCCTGAGAGATCTGGGTGGCCTCGCTGATAATCAGCCCTGCATGGGGCGCCCGCTGCGCATAATAGTCAGCGTTAAGTGCCGTCGGCACGTTCCCGGGCTGTTGCGAGCGGCAGCGCGTCAGGGGCGCCATCACCAGCCGGTTGGGGAGGGAAAATCGACCAAGTTTTACAGGCTCGAACAAACTGTCCGGCCCGGCGTTTCCTTTTTTCATAGTCTTTGCCTTGCGAAAATCGTCATGGACCGATGGCGGCCCCAGGTTATTACCAGCCTGCCAGCCGTCGAATGTGAATGGCCACACAGCGCCCCAGGGCGGCAAGATCGTAGCCCCCCTCGAGGCAGGAAACCAGCCGTCCGCCGGCGTGTCGTTCCGATACCGAGCTGAGCTGCTCCGTGACCCACGCGTAATCGGCTTCCGTCAGCAGGAGCTCGGCCATGGGATCGGCCGCGTGACCGTCGAAGCCTGCCGAGACGATGACGAGCTGGGGTCGGAATTCGTCCAGGGCAGGCAGCCATTTCTCCGTAATCGCCTGCTGCCAGGCTCGCCCAGCCGTCCCCGGTGGAACCGGGACGTTCACGATGTGCCCGGGTACCGATCTGTTTCCGGCATAGGGATACAGAGGGTGCTGGTAAATGGAACACACCAGCACCCGGGGATCATCCCGGAAAATGTCTTCGGTGCCATTACCATGATGCACGTCGAAATCCACGATGGCGACGCGGTCAAGGCCGAATCGGTCCATGGCATGGCACGCCGCCACCGCGGTGTTGCAGAAGAAACAGAAACCCATGGCGGCATTTCGCTCTGCGTGGTGCCCGGCGGGCCGCACGGCGCAAAAGGCACTGGCCACCTGGCCTGTCATCACCAGATCTACCGCCAGGACGGCGGCGCCGGCCGCGCGCCAGGCGGCCTCCAGGGTACGGGGCCCCATATAAGTATCGGGATCGATTCGAATCAGGCCCCGGTCCGGCGCCTGCGCGGAGAGCGTCTCGACATGCCTGGCGGAATGGGCGCGCTCGAGCTGAGTCCGGGTCGCCAGCGGCGCATCATGGTACATCAGGAAATCCATGATCCCGTCCGCCTGCAGCCGATCTTCGATGCTCGTCAGCCTGCCAGGCGAATCCGGGTGACCTTCCGACATGACGTGTTCCTTGAAGACAGGATGAGAAACGTAGGCGGTCGCCACCTTTACCCCCGGCTGTCACACAACGACTCACAGTCTACTGGCATACTTGGCCCTCCGGACAGACTTTCACGGGAGATTGCATGACGCTGGGCACCAAGGGCTTCGGTCTGGACATCGGGAAATTGTTCGAACCGCGCTCGGTCGCCGTCATCGGCGCCAGCGAACGGAAAGGTTCGCCCGGTGAGGCAGTACTGCGCAACCTGCTGCGTGCCCGGTTCAAGGGACGGGTCTATCCGATCAACCCGAAATACGAGAAGCTCGGTCGAAGACGGTGCTATCCGGACGTTCGCAGCGTCGGCAAGGAGATCGACCTGGCCGTTATCGTGACGCCGGCCAGGGCGGTACCGAGCGTGCTCGACGAGTGCGGCGAGTCCGGGATCGATGCGGCAATCGTCATTTCGGCAGGATTTCGGGAAACCGGCGAGGAAGGACGGGCCCTCGAGCGGGCGGTCGTCCGGGTGGCGAGGCGTCACGGCATCCGTTTCCTCGGACCGAATTGCCTGGGAGTGATGCGCCCGGATCTTGGACTGAACGCCACTTTCAGCCACTGCATGGCCCGCAAGGGCCGCATTGCGCTGGTCTCACAGTCAGGGGCCCTGTGCACGGCCATCCTTGACTGGGCCCGCCCGCGAGGTATCGGCTTCTCCTGCGTGATTTCTTCGGGGATTGCGGCGGATGTCGATTTTGGAGAGATCCTGGACTATCTGGTCCTGGATTCCCGAACCGAAGCCATCATGCTCTACGTAGAGGGCCTGCACGACGCGAGACGATTCATGAGCGCGCTGCGCGCCTCCTCACGAGCAAAGCCTGTGGTGGTGATGAAGGCCGGTCGTCACACTCAGGGCGGCAAGGCCGCAGCTTCCCACACGGGCGCCCTCGTGGGATCCGACGAGGTATTCGAAGCTGCCGTGCGCCGGGCCGGCGTGGTCCGGGCTCGGCGTTACGACCAGTTCTTCGCGGCCGCCGCGACCCTGCACGCAGGCGTGCGAACCGGGGGGCCGCGTCTGGCCATCGTAACCAACGGAGGCGGTCCCGGCGTGATCGCCGCGGACCGCCTGGCGGATCTGGGGCTGGAACTGGCGAACCTGTCAGACGAGACGGTCCGGCGACTGGATGAAAACCTGCCGGCCACCTGGTCCGGAAACAACCCTATCGACGTCCTCGGAGATGCCACTCCCGACCGTTATTCAGCCGGCCTGTCAGCCTGCCTGTCGGACGACGGCGTGGACGCAGCTCTTGCGATCCTGGTGCCCCAATCCATCTCGGAGCCCGAAGCGGTCGCCGCCAAAGTCGCCGATATCCATAAACGGGAACCGAAGCCGGTCTTCGCCTGCTGGATGGGCGAGGAGACGATGATCAGCAGCCGAAAACTGTTTCTGGAGCAGAGGGTGCCCGCCTACTCCACCCCGGAAGCGGCAGTGGACGCCTTCGCCGCCGCAGCCGCGTACCGGGCCAACCAGGAGCTGCTGCTGCAGGTTCCGGAACCCCTGAGCCGCCAGGAAAAGCCCGGCGTCGAGGATGCCAGGATGATCATCGAAGCAGCCCTGTCGGAGAAGCGGGAGATGCTTGATGCCGTCGAATCGAAGGCTGTCCTCGCCGCGTTCGACATCCCGATCCTGCCGAGTACGCCGGTTCAGAAAATGACGGAGGCGATTGCCGTCGCCCGCGAGATAGGCTTCCCGGTCGCCATGAAGATTCGTTCCCACGACATCACTCACAAGACCGACGTGGATGGCGTGCGCCTCGGCCTCAACAGCGGACACGACATTCGCAACGCCTGGCGTGAGATGCACGACGCCGTCGAGTTGGCGCGTCCCGATGCACGGATCGAGGGCTTCATGCTGGAACGCATGTGGAAGCCGTCCGCCGGACGGGAACTCATGGTTGGCGTTCTTAACGACGATGTGTTCGGACCGGTCATCAGCGTCGGTCTCGGCGGCACCATGGTCGAGGTCATCGGGGATCGCTCTATTGCCCTCCCGCCCCTGAACCGCTACCTGGTGAGGCGCATGATCGCCCGCACCCGGGCCGCGAGATACCTGCAGTCCTTTCGGGGCAAGCCGCCCGCCAGCATGACTGCGATCGAAGACGTGATTCTCCGTGTATCGGAGATGGTGTGTGAACTCCCCTCGATCATCGAGATGGATATCAATCCCGTTATCGTGGACGAGCACGGCGCCATGGCCGTAGACGCGCGCATACGGGTCCGGCATGTCAGCGCGAGCGCCCGTGAATACTCCCATATGGCCATCCATCCCTATCCGAGCAACCTCGTGCAGGAGCTGGAAATGGCCGATGGACTGCGCTGGACCATCCGGCCGATCCGGCCAGAGGATGCGGTGATGGAGAGGGATTTCGTCAACGGACTTTCGGATCGATCCCGCTACCTCCGCTTCATGTACGTGCTCAACGAGATTACGCCCGAGATGCTCTCGCGCTTTACCCAGATCGACTATGACCGGGAGATGGCCCTGATCGCCGTGGTGCACACCGACGACGGAGATCAGCAGGTAGGCGTTGCCAGGTATGTCACCTATCCGGACGGTCGGGGTTGTGAGTTCGCCATCGTCGTGGGCGACGAGTGGCAGCGCCGCGGCATTGCTACGCGACTGCTGGAAAGCCTGATAGAAGTGGCCCGCGACCGCCGCCTGGAGATGATGGACGGCATCGTGTTGCGGGAGAACCGCAACATGCTGGCCCTCGCCGAGCGCGTGGGCTTCAAACATGAGCGATCCAGGGATGATCCGGAGCTCGTCGTGCTGACGCTCAGGCTCTAGCCGGCACAACCCGCCGGCGGTTTCTTATCGCTCGCTGTACGCGACCGTCTCCCGATATTCCTCCAACTCCTGTCGGGACGCGGCGCGTTCATGCTCGAGGTCCTCGATTTCGTCTTCCAGATCCTCCCGGTGATCCACCAGATCCTTGATTTCGAGCAGCAGCCGGGCACGCTCCAGATTGTCGGTGCCGCTGGCGATTATGGTCTTTTCGTGACCGTCGATCTGCTGGTCCAGATCGGCTACCTGCCGCTCGAGGGCGTCGATGCGCGTTTCAGCGGAGCGGACCCGCCGATCCAGGTCGTGGAGGCGTTTGCCCTCCGAATAGGCGAGTTCGAAATCATCCGCCAGATCCTCCGGACAAACGCCCGCGTAGCTGGATCCGGAGGACCCCACGTTGAAACCATTCTGGGCGGTGCAATAGTGCCTCAGGCCCTCGTCCCGACCCTGGCGATATGCGCCAAGGTCTGTCGTGATACCGTGCTGTGCGCAGGCCTTTCGGTGTCGGCTGATCCGGTCCACCGGGTAACCCCGAGCCCCATCCTCGAACCCGACCGCATGCCAGTCACTGGTGATGCATTCTTCCTGATCCATCGTTGCGCAGCCCTGAATCACCATCAGTGCTGCCATGACCGCTGTAATTCGGGGCGTCATGCTCTTCCTCCGGCCGCGCCAGGCCCGTCGACCTACTCTTTGACATAATTTCAGGATTTCCAGTCTAGACAGGGTTTCCGGGACCGGTCCGTGAGCCAGTTCACGATTCCCCCCGACCGGGACTTGATCCGGGTCAGACGGGAAAATCAGCGACCGCGGTATGCTTGCGGCCATGGCAGAGTTCGAATCCAGGCTTGGCCGTGAGTTCCGGACCCTCGAGGCGATGGTTCGCCTTTATTGCCGCGATCACCATCCAGGCGCCGCTGCGCTCCCCTGCGCCGAGTGCCAGGAGTTCCTGGGATACGCGGAGAAAAGACTCCTCAAGTGCCCGTATGGACAGGAAAAACCCACCTGTGCCCGGTGCCCCGTACACTGCTACAAGCGCGTGCAGCGCGAGCAGGCCCGGATCGTGATGCGCTATGCCGGCCCCCGTATGATCTGGCGTCATCCCTGGCTTAGCCTGCTCCACCTTCTGGACAAGTTTCGGCAGGTGGAGCACCCCATGGAAATCCGTCGGAGGCGAAACGCTTCCGCTCAGCGCGGCGAAAACTGAAACAGGGTTCGGGGCAGTGAGGCAAAGCGGGGCATTGACAGCGCGCGCCGCCCGTTTTAAACCATGGCTCTGACGACCGACTCTTGATTAATCAGGCAAATTGCTGATGGAAGACGACAAGAATCTCAGCCGCCGAGCCTTTGTGCGCCTCTGCGTGGGCACAGGCGCGGCCGTGACGACCAATCCCAGGCTGCTGGCAAACACGCCAGCGCCGTTGCGGCCCACCGAGTCCGTTGCCCTCGTAAATCAGTCCGGCACCCCGGTTCGAGCCGGCGATCTGGTGCCGGGGGAAACTTACGTGTTCAACTACCCGTATGTCTCCACTCCCTGTTTCCTGATCGAACTCGGCCGGCCAACGGAAACGGTTTCGGGACTGGAGACCGAGGACGGGCGCCGGTATTCCTGGAAAGGCGGTGTCGGTCCGGAGCGTTCCGTTGTGGCCTTCTCGGCGATCTGCGCTCACCGAATGAGCTACCCGACCAAGGACATCAGTTTCATCAGCTACCGGCACGAGGAGGTCCGCTTTACCGATCTGGACCGAAAGTCGGTTCGCAAGGAGCAGGTGATTTACTGCTGCTCGGAGGGCAGCGTGTATGATCCTGCCGAAGGCGGACGGGTGCTCGGGGGACCGGCCCCGCAGCCGCTTGCTGCCGTGGATCTGACATGCAGCGAGGACGGCGCGATAAGCGCCTGCGGTACCTACGGCGGCGACATGTTCGATCGCTTCTTTGAGGGCTTCGGGTTCCAGCTATCGCTGATCCACGGAACGGCAGGATTCCGCGAGCCGGCGTCCGAAACGTCCGTGGTCGTGCCGCTGGAGGAATATACGCGCAATCAGCGGACCTGCTGAGTGACCGCCGCCTCCGCCTTGCGGAGGATTTCTTCCGTCGTCCTGTGGCCCTGGTTCTCGGCCACCTCCCGTGGCGTACGTCCCTCCTGATCGGCTATAACAGGATCCGCACCATCGGCCAGCAATTGCTCGACGATTCGCCCGTACCCCATTCCCGCAGCGATATGCAGGGCTGTAGCGCCCGACTCCTGGGCCCTGTCGGGATTGACGCGAGGGTCGGCCAGCAGCGTGTCCACCGCATCCGGATGCCCGCCGGCGACCGCTCGCATTAGCGGTGTCCAGCCGTAGGCATCGCAGGCCTCCGGATCGGCGCCCGCCTCCAGCAGCAGACGTGAGAATCGGGCCCGGCCCTTGGCGGCCGCCACCATCAGGGCCGTCCAGCCGAAACGGGCTTCGGCATTCACGTCTGCGCCGTTTTCGATCAGCAATCGCCCGGCAGCAACGGAATCGTCGATAGCGGCAAACATCAGCGCCGTTCCGCCGTTTACGTTAGTGGCATCCACCTTCGCTCCGACGTCCAGCAATCGGCTGATCAAGCGCACGTCGTCAGCCTGGGCAGCCACCATCAGCGCGGTCTTGCCAGTGGGTAACTGCCGGTCAGGTTCAGCCCCCAGGGAAAGCATCGCATCCAGCGTTTCCAGGTCCCGGTCGCGAAGGGCTTCGAGCCAAGGGTCATTTTCCTCGGGCGCGTCGGCCTCGACCGCCACGGCAGGACCGAGGGAAAAGCAGATCAGCAGGAGTGGAATGAACGGTATTGGGACGTTGAAGGTCATGCGCACAAGAGCCGGGGGCGTTTCCACGCCCCCGTAATCTGTTTCAACGTAGCTTTGCCGGACTGACTACTTCTCCGGTGCGGCAGGTGCCGGACTCGGCGTTCCACCCGGTGCTTCGTGAGCGCCCTTGCCGCTGGTAATTTCGTCGTACCAAATCGGATGGTGGTTCTTGGCGTATGTTTCATCGACGTAGCCAGACACCATCCCCTCCAGGGCACCTTCGCTGCCGATCGTCGCCAGATAGATATGCATGACGATGAACACGCTGCAGACCAGGGAACTGATTCCGTGAACCGTATTGGCAAGCTGCATGCCTGCCCGGCCGGTGTCCAGGTTTGGGAAAAGCAGATAGAAACCGGAGATCATCATCGCAATCCCGGCGAAAAACAGCGTCCAGAAAAGGGCCTTCTCACCGGCGTTGGCGAAACCGGCCGGGGGATGATGACCGCCGCCCAGATAGCCGCCGCCCTTGAGAAACCACTCCAGATCGTAGGCCTTGGGAATATTGTGGTGCATCCACTTCACAAGCATCACGACCAGCCCGGCCACGAAGAACAGCGCGAGGTAGTCATGAATCGGCTTGGCGATGTTTGCCCAGGCCGCAAAGCCTTCCTTGCCCATCACCGGAATCAGGACCGCTCGTCCCCAGAGCAGGCTGAAACCGGTAATGGCCAGGATGATGAACAATACCGCCGTATACCAGTGAATAAACCGGTCGATGCCTGGCCAGCGGAAAATCTTCTTTCCGGAGCGCTCCGGCATCTTGTAGCCGCCGGTCAGGAGGTGATAGATCGCAAGCACGGCGATCATTGCCAGCATGGTCCAGGCGCCATATGTCGCGATGGGCCCGTTGCGAACCTGCCGCCAGTTCTGCCCGCCGTTCTGAATAAGAACGTCGGCCTCCTGGCCTTGAACGGCCGAGTAACCCTGGACGCCCTCGCGAACGGCTCGCCAGTAATCCGCTCTTGGATTATCCCCACTCGCCGCCTGTTCCTGGGCCTGCGCCATGTCAACGGCGACATAACCGATCAGTGGCAGCGCCATTGCGGTGGCCAGGGCCAGCGCAATAGTGAAAACCATGATTCGGAGGCGCCGGCGGGGATCCCGTCCTGCTGCCTTCCTGTCTCTGCGCTCGGTCATTGCTTTGGATCCTCCCGGACGTAGCCGATGCCTGTCAGGCCGGCCGCGCCCCGTTCACTACCACCGCGCGTCTGCGTCGCGCACGGCTGCCGCTCAGCGCGGCGCTTGTCCTTCCTCGAAACGCTTGCGGAGAGCTTCCTCCTGAGCCTGATCGTCCAGAGCCAGCAGGGGATCGTCGCTCCCCTTGTAGACGCCGGGCTCGTGGAGAGTGACCGAAGTCGACTCATAGCATCCGGTCAGCGAAACCAGGACCAACAGTGTTGCCGCTAATGTCGTGACGCGCATCGAGCTTCTCCTTGTTCTGATCGTAGACGACGGCGCCGGGTTTGCCCGACGCCGTCATCCCGTACTCAGGCGTCCTTGTTGCCGTACGCGGCCTCCCAGCCCCAGTTCTGGGGCCGACCGCCGCGCTTGGTAATACGCTCCCGGTAGATATCCGACAGCATATCACCGTCACCGGCAAGCAGTGCCTTGGTGGCGCACATTTCCGCGCAGAGCGGCAGTTTGCCCTGGGCCAGACGATTGCTGCCGTACTTCAGGCGCTCTGCCTCGGAGTTGTTCTCCTCGGGACCGCCGGCGCAGAAGGTGCACTTATCCATCTTGCCGCGAACCCCGAAAGCCTCCTTCTGCGGATACTGCGGCGCGCCGAAGGGACACGCATAGAAGCAGTAACCGCAGCCGATGCAGAGGTCCTTGTCGTGCAGGACAACACCGTCGTCCGTCGTGTAGAAACAATCCACGGGGCACACGGCAGAGCACGGCGCATCCGTACAGTGCATGCAGGCCACGGAGATCGATTTCTCGCCGGGTACGCCGTCGTCCAGCGTCACCACCCTGCGGCGGTTGACGCCCCACGGCACCTCGTTCTCGTTCTTGCAAGCCGTTACGCAGCCGTTGCACTCGATGCAGCGTTCGGCATCACAAAGGAATTTCATTCTTGCCATGACTGGATGCCCTCCTAGGCCGCGCTAATCTTGCAGAGAGACGCTTTGGTCTCCTGCATCTGTGTGACCGAATCGTATCCGTAGGTGAAGGCCGTGTTACACGCCTCACCGCGAACGTAGGGCGCTGCCCCTTCCGGATACTTGTCGAGCAGATCCTTGCCCTGGTACCAGCCGCCGAAGTGGAACGGCGTGAACACCACCCCTCGGGCCACCCTGGGCGTGACCATCGCCTTGATCTTGATCTTGGCGCCCTCCGGGCTCTCCAGCCAGATCCACTGTCCGTCCTGGATGCCAGCGTTGTTGGCGTCGGCCGGATTGACCTCTGCGAACATCTCCTGCTGGAGTTCCGCCAGCCACGGATTGGAGCGGCTTTCCTCTCCGCCACCCTCGTACTCCACCAGACGTCCGCTGGTGTGAATCAGCGGGAAGTCCTTGGAATGGTCAACCTTCTGGATGGAGGCGTACCGGGTCGGCAGGCGGTAATGGCTCTTCCGGTCCTCATAGGTCGGATACTTCTCCACCAGGTCGCGCCGCGAGGTATACAGCGGCTCGCGGTGGATGGGCACCGGATCCGGGAAAGTCCACACGATGGCCCGCGCCTTGGCGTTTCCGAAAGGCGCACAGCCATGCTTGATGGCGACGCGCTGGATACCGCCCGAGAGGTCGGTCTTCCAGTTCTTGCCCTCGGCGGCGGCCTTCTCTTCCGCGGTCAGATCGTCCCACCAGCCGAGCTGCTTGAGCATGTCGGCGGTGAATTCGGGATGTCCATCCTTGAGCTCGTTCCCGACCGGGTATGAACCCTCGGCCAGGAGATTCTTGCCGTTGTGCTCCACACCGAAGCGAGCGCGGAAGTTGAGCCCGCCCTCGGCCACCGGCTTGCTTGGATCGTACAAGTTTGGAGTCCCGGGATGACCCATCTCCGGCGTGCCCCAGCAGGGCCACGGCAGACCGTAGTATTCGCCGTCGCACGGGCCGCCCTCGGCCTTCAGCGTCGTCACGTTGAACGTGTGCTTGTTTTCCAGCTGCCGCTTCAGGCGCTCCGGGCTCTGGCCGGTATAGCCAATGGTCCATGTGCCGCGATTCATCTCGCGGAGGATGTCCTCGATCAGAGGTTCGTCCCCGTTGACCTGAATGTTCTTGAAAAGCTCATCCGCAAATCCGAGCTTCTTCGCCATGTGGTACATGATGACGTGATCCGGCTTCGATTCGAAAATCGGATCGATAACCTTTTCTCGCCACTGGAGCGATCGATTCGACGCCGTCACGGATCCGTACGTCTCGAACTGCGTGCAGGCCGGCAGCAGATACATGCCGTCCTGCCGGTCCGGCAGCACTGCCGTATGGGTCGGAACCGGATCGATCACCACCACCAGGTCCAGCGTCTCCATGGCCTTCTTCATCTCGGGGCCACGGGTCTGGCTGTTGGGAGCATGCCCCCAGAAGAACATTGCCTTCAGGTTGTCCCTCTGGTCGATGTTGTTCTTGTCCTCGAGAACACCGTCGATCCAGCGGGAAACGGGGAAACCCGGCGAATTCATTGGGTTGGCGAAGGGTACAGGCAGATCACCTTCCTCGGTGACGCCGGATGGCTTGGTCTCCACGTAGCTCGTATCGAAACGACCCTTCACCCATTCGTAATCCAGGCCCCAGACTCCGGACCAGTGCTTCCAGGCGCCGTCGGACAGCCCGTAATAAGCCGGCAGGGTGTGCGACAGGATGCCCATGTCCGTGGCGCCCTGCACGTTGTCGTGGCCACGGAAGATGTTCGCGCCGCCGCCGCTCACGCCAATGTTGCCAAGGGCGAGCTGCAGTACGCAGTACGAACGGGTGTTGTTGTTTCCGATCGTGTGCTGGGTGCCGCCCATGCACCATACGATGGTGCCGGGACGATTCTCGGCCATGATCCTGGCCGCTTCCTTCACCACGCTCTCCGGCGCACCGGTGACGTCCTCCACCACATCGGGCGTCCACTTGGCCACCTCGGCGCGAATTTCGTCCATGCCGTAGACGCGCTGGTTGATGTATTCCTGATCTTCCCAGCCGTTCTCGAAGATATGCCAGAGCACGCCCCAGACCAGCGGGACGTCCGAGCCGGGTCGGATACGCACGAAATGGTCGGCATGAGCGGCCGTCCGCGTGAAGCGGGGATCGACAACGATCATCTTGGCGCCATTCTCCTTGCCGCGCAGGATGTGCTGCATAGCCACCGGATGCGCTTCCGCGGCATTACTGCCGATGAAGAACATGGCCTGGGCCTTGTGCATATCGTTGTAGGAGTTGGTCATGGCGCCGTAGCCCCAGGTATTCGCAACTCCGGCCACCGTGGTCGAATGGCAGATACGGGCCTGATGGTCCACGTTGTTCGTGCCCCAGAGAGCCGCGAACTTGCGGAACAGGTAAGCCTGCTCGTTGTTGAACTTGGCCGAACCGAGCCAGTAGACCGAGTCCGGTCCGGACTGCTCTCGGATCTCCAGGACCTTGTCGCCAATCTCGTTAATGGCCTCGTCCCAGCCGACTTTCTTCCACTTGCCGCCGGTCAGCTTCATGGGGTACTTCAGCCGCCGTTCGCCGTGCCCGTGCTCCCGCACCGACGCACCCTTGGCGCAATGGCCGCCCATGTTGAAGGGTGAATCGAAATCCGGCTCCTGGCCGGTCCAAACCCCGTTCTGGACTTCGGCGCGGACGCCGCATCCCACGGAGCAGTGCGTACATACCGAACGCTTGACCTCGGCGGGTCCGCTGGCGGAAGCGTCGGCCGTCGCGTGGGCCCGGCGGATCATGGCCGGCGGCAAAGTGGCTGCGACAGCGCCGCCACCCATGGCGAGACCGGCACGCCTCAGGAAGGTCCGGCGGTCGATCGCCTTGCCCAGAACCCCGTTGAGGCCAACGCCGGTTTCATTCGGATTCAGTTCTCGTTTCTTCGTCAGCTTCATGGCTGAGTCTCCTCGGATCAGGACGCGACGCAATTAAGCCCCGCCCTTGAAAGTTTCAGAATCGGGCCTTGTTGTAATACGTCGAGACGTGCGGCGTTTCCCTGTAGCCCTTGGCTTCCGGGGCTGCCGCTGCCGGCTCTTCCAGATCCGGCGCCGCCACTGCCCGTCCTGTCACCGCGATGGTCGCGGTGGCTCCTCCTACCGCCGCGAGTTGCCGCAGGAATGCCCGACGACCCTCTCTCTCACTGCGCGATTTACTGCTCATTACGCTCTCCTCTCCGAGTTTGTTATCCGCGTAGTGCGAATCCCTCGATCAAGACAAACCATCCTGCCGCGTCGACGCTGAATCCGGCGCCGATGCCCGCAGAAACTCTTTTTCAACCTCCAGAAACTGCTCCCCCAGCTGGCCTACCGCGCGATAGAAGCTGGCTGATTTAGCCTCCTGCAGATCGCGGAAAAAACGGGGCATCCAGGGCAGCATGTGACGCTCGAAGAACTCCCGCTGGAGTTCATAGGCCGCCACTTCACCTTCAGTGTTCAGAATCGCCATCACGTCACAGAGACCGGCCACATGGTCTTCCGGCTCCCTTACGCCTTCCTGTCGCTCGAAACCCAGTCGAGCCAGGTCAGCTCTCAGCCTGGCAAGGGGCTGTTCCATCAGGAAGCCGGTGACATACCAGGAACCGAACGGCACCAGTTCGCCCCGACCCAGACCGATAAAAAGCGCGTGATATTCGTCGTCCACTGCGGAAACCGAGGCCCGTTCGCCCGCCGCTGCAAGCATTTGCCAGGCTGCGCCAAGCATGGTCTCCGCAGATTCCGGGGACGACCGATCGATTCCAGTGACGAGGTCCAGCATGCCCTGATCGGGCGGGCTGGCAAGCAGATTGGCAAGAAGGCTGTACGTGCCGGATCGCAGCGACGCCTCTGCGTCGCAGCTAATCATTGGTGTCTCCACCCTTCCTCCAATGTCGGTCGCGGGAACTTCCGTCATCCTCGCCTCGTTCTTCTTAGGGCCACTGTTTTAACAGCATTTTCCGGGAAGGTCTACTAGGTAAATTAATCTCAGATAAACGCCCATATACTGCGCATCAAGACAAATATTTTCATGGACTGGTACATTTTGTCCCACTATTCCGACCCAATGACGACGATATCCGGGAGGCTCCGCGTCAGCTGCCACCGCTTTCGGCGCGAAACATGTCCTTGACCCGACAGTGCTCGCACATCTGAAGCCGCCGCCGGGCGTCCTCCGACTGAAACATCCAGTGACCTTCCAGCTTGCTCATCATGACGTCCAGCATCGACTGGGTCGCAAACGGTTTGCCGCAGGAAATGCAGCAGAAAGGCTGTTCTTCATGGAGGATCCTCGTCTGCTGCCTGGCTTCGGAGTCGTACAGGAATCTGGCGTGGGGACGGATGGCGTCCTCCGGACAGGCTTTCTCGCACAAGCCGCACTGAACACAGTTCCATTCCACAAATTTGAGTTGCGGCAGATCTCCGCCGGCGTTCAGGGCGGCTGTCGGGCAGACGGACACACATCCCATGCACAGCGTGCACGCCTTGTCGTCCACTTCGACCTCACCGAAGGGCGCCCCGGCGGGCAGGTCCGCTGTCCGCCTCGAGGATGGGGCGCTCTCGTGGATATGATCGATCGCCAGACGAAGAATCATGCGTTTTTCGTTGGGCGCGACGAAACGGGCAGGCCGCGCCACCATGCCGTCAGGCAAGTCGTCGAAATCCTCCGACGTGAAGTCTTTCGAAACATCGAGCTTGCGGACATATTCGCCGCGAAAACCCATGCCTTCCAGGATGGCGGAAGCGAAACGGATCTGGCTGTCGATTTCGTTCACGACCTTGGCTGGGGTGCCGCCGGTGACCGCAAGCAATACGGCGTCGGCCCCGTAGGCAAGACAGGCCATCCAGGCGTCCATGCCCACCGAGCCGACCTCCTCCACCTCCAGGGGCAAGACGCTCTCCGGCATCATCGCGGCAATGTTCTCGTAGACCCGCGTGCGGGAATGGGCGTCATGGAACAGCAGATAAGGCCGCCTGCCCCCGGCCTCACGGTAGGTATTGAGAAGAGACTGGACGTGGCGCAGGAGATCACTGACCGTCGGGAACGTGTAGGTCATCGCCCCGCTGGGGCACGCTGCGACGCAGCTGCCGCCGCCCTGGCAGAGATTCGGGTTTACATGAACCTTGTCGCCGATGGAAACGATGGCAGACGTCGGGCAGGCGTCGATGCACCGAGTGCAGCCCGTCAGTCCGCTGTTGCCGTGGGCGCAAATGTTCGGGTCATAGTTGAAATACTTGGGCTTCTCGAATTCTCCCGTCATCTCCGGCAGCTCGGCCAGCGCCTTGTCCAGGGCCTCCTCCCGGCCTCTGGGTGCGTAGTAACCAGGCGGCGGTACGTCGTAATCGATCAGCGGCGACTCGCTCAGGTCGAGCACCAGGTCGAAGATCCGGGCTTGACCTTCTGTCCCCGAATCACTCTTGGCCCCGTCGCCCCCGGCGTCATTACCGCCTGCGATCCTGAACGAGAAATCCCCCAGGCTGCCTTCCAGCTCGGCATGCCCGCCCTCGATGATATCGATGCCCTCCGCGACGTCTTTTTCCGCTGGACCGTCGCCGGGGACAAAAATTGCTTGCTTTAACGTACTCCCGAGCCGGCCGGCGATATCGAGGGCCGCTTTTCGCTCCCCGATGATGAGCAGACGACCGCGGGACAGATAGGTGACGATGGAGGTGGGCTCGGTTTCGAGCTGTGCCCCGGCGGTCAGGGCGACTGCCCTGGCCCGACCCTCCTCCATGGTTTGCGGCAGTTCAGGCGCGACCTGGTTCATTGTCCTCCTCCGAACCGGCAACCCGGCCCTCTGGTGCCTCGTCCATCGTTCCCTCCTCCTTCGCCGCTTTGGGCTCGTCCAGCTCCGCCTCGGCCGCAAGAGTACGGGACGATGAATCTTGAGCGGCCCCCTCTTCGGCGTCGTCGGCCAAAGCCTCCAGCTTGTCCAGGGCCCGCTGCATGTGATATTTCATGTCGGCGGTTATGACATCCCCGAGGGGAGCGAACTTGGTGTAATCCTCGGCGTAGTCGTCCAGCCCGTCGCAGACGTTGAATTTGGCGCTGCGAAACAGCTTTCGCAGCGCTGTCTGGCGCAACGCCTCACTGACGCCGTCCGACAGGAACGGGCTGAAGTCCGCATCCTGATCCAGTTCCTCCAGCGGGGGCATGTCCTCATCGGTCAGGTCTTTCGTCGGCACTTCCGATGCAGCCTGGTCCGGGCCGGCCTCCAAAGGCTCGTCCGAAGGCTCGGGCATCGCGGCCGCCTCTTGATGGGACTCACTTTTCTTTCGCGACCACCGTGAGAGGAAGTCCTCCTCCTGCCTGGTGGCATTCACTTCATCGTCGTTACCGTTTTGCATTTCCGAATTCTTCATTTGTGCTTGTCAGACCAGTTTTTGCGCTTGCGCTTGCGCGGTGCCTCAGGCACGTAGTGTTCGAGGATGAATTGCTCGATCTGATGGTAAATCTCAGGGGAAATAGGTGTTGAAAATACCTGGGCGTCACCTTCCAGCCCCGCCATCGCCTCATCGTGGTCCGCGGTCACCAGGAAGGGATCTAGCCCCCCCTCGGGATTTTCATGGCAGATCACGTAGAGTGCGGCGTTCTCGCCGGTCAGGTTGTACCAGTAGCTTTCTGCGCTGTCCCGGTAGAGTTCCAGCTTCAATCCCGAGATCAGATACTGTTCGGCCTCGTCGTCCTGGCGAATCAGGGTGCTCCCGGCGGGTTTTTTCGTCAGGTGGCCGCCCGGCAAGATCGATACGGCAGCCCATGCGGGGACCCGCCACCGACCCTGGACCACTTCGCGCCTTTCGATTACGACGGCGACGGGAATTTTGACCAAACTGGCCATTTTTACCTTGAACTTCCTCTGTGCTCGTCCAGGAACGATCCGCATTCGCCCGATCTGTGCCGAGACCCCGGACCCTGTATATTAACTTCACCCGGTGAATACGCGGACTGCAAAGACTGATGCCGGCGCCGGTGAAGCTGCGTATTCTATCGTATCGGCTCCTGACCGATGGGGGTTTCGCCTTGCCCCGGAGCCAATCATGCGGCGCAGCTCAAGCCGACGATAGCAAAAAGAACGTGCGTTCCCGAACGACGGGCCGGCCGTTATCTTCCTGCCGAGGACTGTCACGATGACCAACTCCCGCCTTTCCGACCCAGCGGCGGAAAAAACCGAGGAGGCCGTTAAACCGGACCAAACCGAGCCCGAAACGCCCCGGTTCATGAGCGTCAAGCAGGTCGCCCGTTATCTCCAGGTCAACGACAAGAAAATCTACAGCCTGGTTCGCGAGGGGAAAATTCC
>JASFOT010000003.1:0-25485 GCA_050116375.1 Gammaproteobacteria bacterium
CTTCGGCGGGACTTTCGATCCGATCCACTACGGTCACCTGCGGCCGGCATTCGAGCTGATGGAGGCCCTGCGACTGCCCGAGGTGCGTTTCATGCCGGCCGGAACGCCACCTCACCGCGAGCCGCCCCTCGCCGACGCAGAGCTGAGGCTGCGAATGGTCGAAGCGGCTATCGAGGGGCAGCCGGGCTTCGTGGTGGACGACCGGGAACTGCATCGTCAGGGTCCCTCGTACTCCGTGGATACCCTGCTGGATCTTCGAGCCGAGTACGCCCACCGGTCCCTCTGTCTCATCGTGGGTATGGATGCATTTCTCGGTTTGCCCAAGTGGTATCACTGGCGGGAAATTCTGCAGCTTGCCCATGTTGTGGTCGCTCACCGGCCAGGCTGGAGAGTTCCGGATCTGGGGCCGTTGAGCGAGCTGCTCGTGGATCGCGGAACGGCACGGGTCGGGGATTTGCACGAATCACGGGCAGGCCGCATTTACATCCACGCGGTTACGCAACTGGAGATATCTTCTACCGACGTCCGGTCGCTGGTGGCTTCGGGAGGAGATCCACGGTTTCTGATGCCCGACAGCGTCAGGAGAATCATCATTCAATCGGGCTGTTACGCCCCCCCGACCGAGAGGACTTGATGAGCAAAAAGATCGCCGACACCGTTGTTAATGCCCTGGAGAATCTGAAGGCCAGGGACATCTGCGTGCTGGACGTTCGCAAGATGACCAGCATCACTGACACCATGATCATCGCCAGCGGGACGTCTGACCGGCAGGTCCGCGCGCTCGCCGAGGAGGTCATCGAGAAGTGCAAGGAAACGGGTGAGCGGCCGATCGGCGTGGAAGGACTGGAAGGAGGTGAATGGGTCCTGGTCGACCTGGCCGATGTGCTGGTTCACGTGATGCTCCCCAAAATCCGCGATTTCTACAATCTGGAGAAACTGTGGGCCGGATCTGCGGACGCGGGCGCGGTCGCGCCCGGGGGCTGAGTTCGCGCCCCACGCGCAACTCTTCGGCATGAAACTTCGTCTGTTGGCCGCCGGCACCCGGATGCCCGCGTGGGTCGAAGCGGGTTTTTCCGATTACCGCAACCGGATGCCGCGGGAATGCCAGTTGGAATTGCGGGAGATCCCTCTGTCACGTCATCGGCGATCCGGTGATGTGAAACGGGCCGTGGGCGAGGAAGGAGAACGGATGATCCGGGCCCTTGCGCCCTCCGACCTGGTGGTGGTGCTGGATGTCCACGGGATACTCATGGATACGGCCGGGCTGGCCGAGCGTCTGGACGGATGGCTCCACGGAGGAAGCGACGTCGCCTTCCTGATAGGCGGGCCCGACGGTCTGGATCCCCGCTGCCGCCAGATGTCGCGGCTGTCCTGGTCTCTTTCTCCACTGACGCTTCCCCACGCACTCGCCAGGATCGTGGTCGCAGAACAACTCTACCGCGCGTGGAGCATACTCAAGGGACATCCCTATCACAGGGAGTAGAATCCTTCTGATCCGATACGGGAACGCTGCCGGCGGGGGTGGCCTCGGCCCGGCGGACGGACGGATGTGAATCTATGAACAGTGAAATTGTCGTCCTGGCATCCGGATCTCCGCGGCGGCGCCAACTGCTCGAACAGATCGGCGTTCCTCACCAGATCCACGCGGTCGAGGTGGACGAGAGTCGGCTGGCGCGCGAGGCGCCTATGGACCTGGCCCGCCGGCTGGCTCTGGCCAAGGCCGGCGAGGCCTGGGCAGAGCTCTCCGGGGCCAATGGCAATCTGGTGATGGGAGCCGATACGGCGGTCGCCCTGGACGGGATGCTTTTTGGCAAACCCCGGGACTCGGCGGACGCCATTGAAATGCTGACCCGGCTCTCCGGCAGAACGCATCAGGTATTTACCGCGGTTGCCGGGGTGCAGGAAGGGGAACGAATGATCCGGGAATCGATGAGCAGCGTTACTTTCCGTCGCCTGAGCAGTGCGGAGATCAGCGAATACGTCGGCACCGGCGAGCCGCTGGACAAGGCCGGCGCCTACGCCATCCAGGGGCTGGCCGCGATTTTTGTCGAGAGGCTCGAGGGCAGTTACTCGGGCGTGATGGGGCTTCCCCTTTTCGAGACCTGGGACCTGCTGCGTACGTTCGGTTATGACGTACTGGCCGGGGCGACGCCGAGGAGAGGGCAATGAAAGAGGAGATCCTGATCAACGTGACGCCCAGAGAGGTGAGAGCGGCTCTCGTGGAGAACGGCGTCCTGCAGGAAGTCCTGATAGAGCGGGCCCGGCGGCGCGGCCTGATCAGCAACATTTACAAGGCCAGAGTTTCGCGTGTCCTTCCCGGCATGCAGGCCGCATTCGTGGACGTCGGGCTCGAGCGAACCGCCTTCCTCCACGCATCGGACATAGTCCGGCGTCCGGAGGCGAACGATCATGTGGAGGACCTGGATCTGCCGAGTCGGCAGCCCGACATTCAGGAATTGATATCCGAGGGCGACGAAATCATCGTGCAGGTATTGAAGGACCCTATCGGCACGAAGGGGGCGCGCCTCACGACTTTCGTGACCGTTCCGTCCCGCTATCTCGTTTACATGCCCATGGGAAAGGGGGTCGGTGTCTCCGCGCGCATTGAAGACGAGGAGGAACGAACGCGTCTTCGCGGGGCCGTTGAATCGGTCACGGAAGGCTCAACGGGCGGCTATATCGTCCGCACCGCCGCCGAGGGCGCCGGTTGGGATGCGCTGAGAGCCGACATGATCTTCCTGCAGAAATTGTGGGAGTCGATCATGGAGCAGGCGGGCCAGTCGGAAGCAGGCCAGCTGGTGCACGAAGACCTTCCGCTGGCGCTGCGGGTCCTGCGTGATCTTCTGGGTCCCGAGATCGAGGGCGTCCGGGTCGATGATGAACAGACCTGCGAGCGAATGCGACGATTTGCGTCCATGTTCGTCCCCGAGCTGGCGACCAAAATCGACGAATACACGGCCCCCCGGCCGATCTTCGATCTTTACGGGGTCGAGGAGGAGATCGCCCGGGCCCTGGATCGCAAGGTGGCGCTGAAGTCCGGCGGCTATCTGGTCATCGATCAGACGGAAGCCATGACCACTGTGGACGTGAATACGGGCGGCTTTGTCGGGCACCGCAACCTGGAGGAGACGATTTTCAAGACCAACCTGGAAGCCGCCCAGGCCATCGCCCGACAGGTCCGTTTACGCAACCTCGGCGGGATCATTATCGTGGACTTCATCGACATGGAGGAACCGGAGCACCGGCGCCAGGTTCTGAAGGCGCTGGAGAAATCCCTCGCGAAAGACCACGCTCGCAACCAGATCACCGAGGTCTCGGCCCTCGGTCTTGTAGAGATGACACGAAAGCGAACCCGCGAGAGCCTGGAACATGTGCTGTGTTGTGCCTGTCCAAGCTGTGAGGGGAGGGGCTCGGTCAAGACGCCAGAAACAGTCTGCTACGAGATATTTCGGGAGATTCTCCGACAATCCCGCCAGTTCGAGTTCCAGGAGCTGCTGGTGCTGGCGCATCCCGAAGTTCTGGAGATGATCGTCGACGAGGAATCGGCCAGCCTGGCAGAACTGGAGGAAGCGACCGGCAGGCCCATCAAGCTCCAGGCGGAAGCGCTGTATGCCCAGGATCACTTCGATGTCGTCCCCATCTGACTGTCCGATGTTCACGGGCGGAGCGATCCGCCAGACGGGATCAGTCCGGTGACGGGTTTTGCACGGCGGATCTGGAAGTGGCTGGCCGCCATTTTTGCCGGCCTGGCAATCCTGCTTGCCCTGCTGATAGGGGCTTTTCGGATTGTCGTGGCCCAGGCCCCGGATTACCGTCAGCCGATTGCCGATCTGGTCAGTGGATTTCTCGGCCTGCCGGTGCAGATAAGCAGACTGGACGCCCGCTTCGGCCTGGGTGGACCGGAACTCGTGCTGGCGGGAGCCACCGTTCTGTCAGCCGACGGTTCGGAGGCTTTGTTCAGCGCCTCCGAAGCGACCTTGAGTCTCGACGTCAGCGAGCTGTTGTTCCGTTGGCGACTGGCGGCCGACACCTTCACCCTTGACGACCTGACCCTGGAGCTGGAGCGATCGGAAACCGGCGAAATGCGGGTTTTCAACCGGCGTCTCGACGAATTCCCGCGCTCGGAAACTCCGAAAATCAGTGAGTTACGCATTCGTAACGCGACGGTAAAAATCCGCGACCGTATGGCGGAGGGCAGGGAGTGGAGGCTGACCGATGTCGAGGCGCTGCTGTCCCAGCGGGGGGAGGAGACCCGGGTCGAGGGTCGTTTTACGCCGCCACCGGGTATCGCCGAAGACGGCAGTTTCTGGGCCGCCAAAGCCGTGCAGGGACCATGGAGAACCTATGCCGGCGTCAGAGGTCTCAGCTTGGCAGGCCTGAGCCAGATCCCCTCGGTTCCGGCGGTCGTCCCGCGCTCGGGCACCGGCGACCTGCGACTGTGGATCGATCTTCAGGAAAACGCCGTCGACAGGGTTTCCGCGCAGATTGAGCTCAGGGACCTGTCCCTCAGCCCCGAAGAAGTGGAAAGCGAACCATTCGCCGAACTGGCTGGTCGGCTGGAGTGGGATCGCCTGGCAAACGGCTGGCGCGGTCGGATACAGGACCTTGTGGTGGGTCGCGGCGAAAGCCGCTGGAGTTCCGCACAGCTCATGATCGAGAGGAGGGGCGCAGGCAGTGGTCAGGAGGGTGATTTCTTCCTGGACGCCGACTTCATCCGTCTGGACGATCTGCGGCCGTTCGTGCCTCTTGTCCCCGACGAAGCAACAAGGGATGCGCTTGCCGCCATGCAGCTTTCAGGCGATGTCACCGGGCTGACGGCGCACCTGGCCGTGGTGGATCGGGAAGCACGCGGTTTCCAGATCGAGGCGAGCGCGGAACTGAGTAACGTTGACATGCAGCCGTACGGCAAGCTCCCGGGCATCCGCGGCCTGAGCGGGCGGATGCGGAGCGATCCGAAGGGCGGGCGCATTGAGCTGGACAGCCGCAATTGCGCCGTCACTTTTGAGGAGCTTTTCCGCGACCCGCTGGAATTCGACACGGCCACCGGCCTGATTGTCTGGAGCCGGGGGTCCGATGGCCTGACCATCATCGGAGACGGCCTGACGGCCGATAATCGGGATCTCGGTCTCGAAGCCGGATTCCGGCTCCGGCTGCCCGGCACGGACGAACCCGGGCGTATCGACGTACAGGCCACGGCAACCAACGTCGATCTTGCGACAACCTCCCGTTATCTGCCCGTCGGCATCATGTCGCCCAAGGTCGTCGGCTGGCTCGACACGGCAATCGTGTCGGGCCGGGTTCCGGAGGCCCGGCTGGAGCTGGCGGGGCCGACGAAAGGATTCCCCTACCCCGGAGGGGAAGGCGTTTTCGAGGTCAGTTTCGCCGCCCAGGACCTGGCTCTCGACTACGCGCGGGACTGGCCGTCGGCCACCGATATTTCCGCGGATATCCTTTTCCGCGGACCGGGCTTGTTCGCAGACATTCGCAAGGGCCGCCTGGGAGGCGCGGTGGTCGACGATCTCCGGCTCGAGATTCCCGTGTTGCGGGAGGGCATGTTATCCATCCGGGGCACGGCCCAGGGCCCGCTGGAGGCCGTGAAAAGTTACGTCCTGGAAAGTCCGCTCAGGGCAGTCATCGGCGAAGCGATGTCCAATACCCGGATCTACAAGGGCGACACGGATATTGGGGTGGACATTCTGCTGCCCCTGAACGATCTCTCGGGCAGGGACGTTCTGGTAGAGCTGGGAATCGACGACGCACGGCTGGAATACGGCGGGGTCACGCATCCGCTGGAATCGGTGACGGGCAAAATCTCGATCCACAATAACGAGGTTCGCGGGCAGGATATTTCCGGCGTGTTTCTGGGCGAACCGGCGTTTATCGACATCGCTCCCCATGGGGGCGGAGGAACACGGGCGCATGTGGCGAGCACGATGACAAGCGATGCCCTGGTAGATGTTCTCGGTCTTCCGCTCGCTGACTACCTGGAGGGCCAGACACCCTGGACTGGATTCGCCCATTTTCCGGCCGCCGACAGCGGCGAGCTCTTCTGGATTCGCCTGGAATCCGACATGCGGGGCCTGGCTTTCGAACTGCCCCATCCGGTAGCCAAGCCGGTGACAGAGGCCCTGCCCCTGTCTATCGATTTCGAATTCCCCGAGCCCGGCGTCACCGAATGGTCGGCCGTTTACGGTGACCGTTTCTCGGCGAAGGCCCGGTTCGCAACGGGCGATGATGGCCTGGATTTTCTGGCGGCCAATATTCTTCTCGGCTCCCGGGATGCCAGGATCGGCCAGGAAAAGGGGCTTGTTATCCAGGGCGCCGTCGATTACGTGCCTGTCCTCGAATGGCTTGGCGTGCGTTTCGGAGATCAGGGTGAGGGGCGGCTGGAAGATCTGCTTACCAGAATCGATATCAGGGCCGGGCGGGCCACGTTCGGAGGGAACCAGTTCTCCCAGGTGGAAGCGCGGCTGCAGCAGACGGAAAATCAATGGCTTCTCGAATTGGGAGGCCCTGATATTGCAGGCGAACTGACCTTTCCCCTGGACTTCTCTTCCGGGACTCCCTTGTCTCTGGAGATGGATCGGCTGTATCTCGTGGACGCCGAGGAACCGGGCGAAAAGGAGGCGCTGGATCCCAGGAAGATACCCTCCATGGATATCGTCGCCGAAGACTTTCGCCTGACGGGGCTCAAAATGGGGCGGCTGGAGGCCACGATCCGCTCGGTGCCCAACGGATTCCGCCTGGAGCGTTACACCATGACGGGTCCCAGCCACGTTATCGAAGGCGACGGCCGTTCATTTCTTGGGTTTGGCCAGGATGAATCCGCGCTTACCCTGTCAGCCAGCACGTCGGACTTGGGCGCAGCGATGGAATATATGGGTTTCGAGCGATCTGTGGAGTCTCCGTCTGCCGAATTCCGCTTCGATCTGGACTGGACCGGCGGACTGCCGCCGGAACTGCTCGAAGTGGCCACCGGGACGGGACGTCTCGAGATCAAGTCCGGAAACCTGACGCAGGTAAAGCCGGGCGCCGGCAGGGTTTTCGGACTGCTCAGCGTTCAGGCGCTGCCGCGTCGCCTGACGCTGGATTTCCGTGACGTGTTCAAGAAGGGCTTTTTCTTCGACGAGTTCCGAGGTGACTTCGCTATCGCGGAGGGCAAGGCGTACACGGACAATCTCGTATTCCGAAGTCCGGCCGCGGATATCGGAATCGTCGGTTACGTGGACCTGACTGACCGTCTGTATGACCAGACCGCCATCGTCAGCGCGGAGGTTGGAAATACCCTGCCGGTGGTAGGAGCAATCGCCGCGGGTCCGGCTATCGGGGCCGGACTTTTCGTGCTCAAGGAAATCTTCAAGGAGCCCCTGAGAGGCATGGTGAACGTTCAGTACCGGATCACGGGGCCCTGGGACGAGCCCGATGTGGTCAAAGTTGCGGCCGCCTCGGGCGAAACCGACGCCGTCAAGGAAGCTCCCGGGGAAGCCAGGCAGGATTCGACCCGGCCGGGCGAAGAAGGCTGACGATGTCGGACAGGGTTCGTCGGCCGCGGGCGGCCGCAGTACAAATGGCATCGAGCGAGGACCTGGCTGCGAATCTAGCCAGGGCCGCGGAATTGCTGGATCGCGCCGCCGATAATGGCGTAGCGCTTGCGGTGTTGCCGGAAAATTTTGCCTGCATGCCGGCCCGGGAGGCTGACCGGACCAAGATCGCAGAGGATGATGGCGACGGTCCTATCCAGGATTTCCTCAAAAGCCGGGCCCGGCAACTGGGTCTCTGGATCGTGGGGGGCACGATACCGATCCGATGTCCGGAGGATCCGCGACCGGCTGCCGCCTGCATGGTGTTTGATGACCACGGCCGGCGCTGCGGCCGGTACGACAAGATTCATCTTTTTGACGTCAGCATTCCGGGTGCGAATGAGAGCTATCGCGAATCCGAGAGCATATGTCCGGGCGACCAGACTGTCGTCGTGGATTCGCCGGTCGGGCGGCTGGGTCTCGCGGTCTGTTACGATCTGCGTTTCCCAGAGCTGTTTCGTGCCATGCTCGATCACGGCGTGGAGGCGATAGCGCTGCCGGCCGCCTTTACTCACAGGACGGGACAGGCTCACTGGGAGACGCTGCTCAGAGCGAGAGCCATCGAGAATCTTTGCTGGATGATCGCGTCGGCTCAGGGCGGAGAACATCCCGGCGGGCGCCGGACCTGGGGTCACAGCATGATTGTCGATCCCTGGGGCGCTGTCGTTGACGAACACGATAAGGGAGCCGGTCTCGCCGAGGCGGTCATCGACCCGGAAAGGCAGCGTGACATTCGGCGCCGTTTCCCGGTGCTGGAACATCGGCGGGACATCGAAAACAACTTGGAGTACTGAAGCCTCACATGAACGACATTTCCTTTCAGATTGCCAGGCGCACGATCCTGGATCCGGCCGGCATGGGTGACGGCGATATTCAGCGGCTTCTCGACAGCATCATGGGCCGCTCTGTGGACGCTGCGGACATCTACTTCCAGTACAGTCGCCACGAGTCCTGGACCCTGGAGGACGGCATCGTCAAGGACGGCGGGCACGGCGTCGACCAGGGGGCGGGCATTCGCGCGGTCAGCGGAGAGAAGACAGGGTTCGCATATTCAGACGAAATCATCGCCCCGGCCCTGGGAAAAGCTGCCGAGGCTGCGCGCTCGATTGCGCGCGCAGGCAGGGAAGGTTCGGTTCAGGCATGGCACCGGTCCGGCGATGCCGCACTCTATTCGCCCATCGATCCCCTGGAGACCATGAAGGACGAGGACAAGGTCGCCCTGATCGGGAGACTGGACGAGCGGGTCAGGGCGATTGATCCACGTGTCAGCCAGGTCATCATCCACCTGGTGGGCGTGCAGGACGTTGTGCTGGTTGCCGCCGCCGACGGCACCTACAGTGCCGATGTCCGACCGCTGATCCGGCTCAACGTGTCCGTGATCGCCGAGCAGGACGGTCGTCGGGAACAAGGCTTCGCCGGTGGCGGCGGTCGATTTGGTTACGAGTGGCTCACGGATAACGACCGTTACCTGGAGTTTGGCCGGGAGGCAGTTCGGCAAGCCCTGGTGAATCTGGAGGCCGAGGATGCGCCCGCCGGCAACATGACCGTGGTACTGGGGCCGGGCTGGCCGGGCGTGCTTCTTCACGAAGCGATCGGTCACGGTCTCGAGGGCGATTTCAATCGGCGCGGAACGTCGGCATTCACGGGCCGGGTCGGAGAGAAGGTTGCGTCTTCTCTTTGCACAGTAGTGGACGATGGCACGCTTCCCAATCGCCGTGGATCGCTCAACGTGGACGACGAAGGAACTCCCACCGAATGCACGACCCTCATCGAAGGCGGCATCCTTCTCGGCTACATGCAGGACAAGACAAACGCACGCCTCATGGGCGAGCGATCGACGGGTAACGGTCGGCGGGAATCCTTCGCCCACCTGCCCATGCCGCGCATGACCAATACTTACATGCTGCCAGGGCCTCACGATCCGCAGGAGATCATCGCAAGCGTCGAGAACGGCCTGTACGCATCGAATTTCGGTGGCGGGCAGGTGGACATCACGTCGGGCAAATTCGTGTTTTCCGCCAGCGAGGCCTACCTGATCGAGAACGGAAAGATCACCCGGCCGGTCAAGGGCGCCACCCTGATCGGTAACGGGCCGGATGTGCTGACACGGGTCAGCATGGTCGGTAACGATCTGGAACTCGATGCGGGGGTCGGCGTCTGCGGCAAGGACGGACAAAGCGTACCGGTGGGCGTCGGCCAGCCAACCCTGAAGGTGGATGGGCTGACGGTGGGAGGCACCCGCTAGCCGCGAGCAATGCCTGGGGCTAGGCTTCGCCCTGTTTCAGATACATAAGCTCGTGTTCGCCGATCACGAACACGTCCCGGTCGCGCAGGCGGTGTTTCTTGACGCGCTTGCCCTTGACGTAGATCCCGTTGGTGCTGTTGAGATCCTCCAGCACCGAGTCGGGGCCGTAGGTGACGATCTGGGCATGATGGCGGCTGACGTATTTGCTGTCGATCTGCAGATCGTTGTCCCCGGTCCTTCCGAGGATGATCCGCCCCTGGGAGATGGGATACTCCCGGGGTTCCTCTCCTTTGTGGGCGACTTTGAGCCGGGCGACGGTTTCCATGCCCGTCAGGGTATTCTCTATCCCGGCCTTCAAGGCGGCCATCCGGTCGGTGCGGCTCTGATAGTCGCTCCACCGCAACTCATCGACGGCCGCCCGGATTTCCGTTTCGCCCACGCTCTGACTGCCCTCGGCGAAGCCCGCAAGCATGGCGGTATCGCAGAGGGTGTTGATCAGTCGCGGGACCCCGCCGGTGTAGCGGTAGATCATCTCGGTGACATCAGGATCGAAGATCTCCCGGTCTCCGGCGCCGGCGACCGCCAGCCGATGGGCGATGTAGGCGCCGGTCTCTTCCTCGCTCAGGGGCTTCAAGTGGTAGCGGAGGCGGGTGCGCTGAGCGAGCTGCTCGAGATCCGGGGAATCCAGCGTCTGGTTGAGCTCGGGCTGTCCCGCGAGAATGATGCTCAGGACCTCCTCGCGACCGGAACCCACGCCGGACAGCAGCCGCAGTTCCTCCAGCACGTTGCGCTCCAGGTTCTGGGCCTCGTCCACCACGATGACAACCTTTTTGTCCTCGTCGAGCATGCTTTCCAGGTGTCGGTCGATGGTGTCGAGAAGTTCTGCCTTGCCCATTCGGAAAGGCCTGTACCCGAATTGTGCCAGCAGCCCCTGGAGAAACTGCACCGGCGTCACCTGAGTCTGGGAGATCCGGGCGATGGTGACCGACTCGTCGAGTTCCGAGAGGAATTTTTCCAGCAGAGTCGTCTTGCCGCAGCCGATCTCTCCGGTGATCACGACGAATCCGTCGGTAAACCACAGGGTTGACTCGATGTAGGCAAGTGCACGGGCGTGCTGCTTGCTCAGGTACAGAAAATTCGCGTCAGGGCTGAGCCTGAACGGATGTTCCTGAAGCTGGAAAAATTCGAGAAACATGGATGTTACGGATGCTGTGTCTTGTCAGTGCCCGAAACCGCGCGGGGCGGACGGATTGCAACTATATAGGGTCGTGCGGGGGCTGGAAACCGTTTGATTCACTCATTTCGTCTCTTCCACCTGCCGGCCGGCCAGGTGCAGCAGCCGCTCCAGACCCGCATCCCTGTCATCGGACGATGTGGCCACGACGTTGCAGTGAGCCAGTTTCCGGCGGGGTCTGGGATCCTTTCCATACAGATGCAGGTGGGCACCGGGAATCGCCAGTATGTCGTCGAGAGGAGGCAGATTGCCCAGAAGATTGACCATCCCGGAATGCCCTGTGCACCTCGTTTCACCCAGGGGAAGGTCCAGGATGGCCCGGATGTGGTTCTCGAACTGGCTGGTGACGGCGCCCTCGATGGTCCAGTGACCGGAGTTGTGAACACGAGGGGCCATCTCGTTCGCCAGAAGGCGATCCTCGTGAATGAAAAACTCGATGGTCAGAACTCCCGCGTATCCCAGGTGGTCCATGAGGCGCTGGAGATAGCGCTCTGCCTGGGCCTGCAACCCGGGATCCTCGAAAGGCGCCCGGGTATGGGACAGGATGCCTTCGTCGTGGACATTCTCTGCCAGGCTGTAGAACCGCGCTTCTCCGCTGGGCCTGCGGACTCCGATGATGGACACTTCTGTTTCAAAGGCTACAAACGCCTCCAGTATCATCGGCACGCCGCCCAGCGCCTCCCAGGCGGGCTCCAGATCCTCGGGACTGCGCAGAAAGCGCTGGCCCCTGCCGTCATACCCCAGCCGGCGCGTCTTGAGGACACTGGGAAAGCCGAGCTGGGCCGCGGCGATCTCGAGGGCCTGTCTGGTTGCCACAGGCATGAATCGCGGTGTCGGTATATGGAGCGCGGCGAAAGCTCTTTTCTCCGCGAGCCGATCCTGGCCGGTTGCCAGCGCCTCCACGGGAGGAAGAAACGGAACCCGGTCCGCTATGGGGCGGATGGCGGACTCTGGGACGTTCTCAACATCGAAGGTGACAACGTCACAGACATCGGCCAGCTGGCTCAGCGCCTCGGGATCGTCGAAGTTGCCCTCGATGATTTCCCCCACCTGACCGCCGGGCGCATCGCGGCTCTTGTCCACGAATACGAAACGCATCCCCAGGGGATAGCCCGCCAGGGCCAGCATCCTGCCAAGCTGGCCCGCGCCGATAATGCCGATCTTCATGAGGCTCCGGACTCTTCCGGCCGAGGGTCCGGGCTGTCGAGCACCGCGCGCGTCTGCCGGGAACGATAGGCGTCCAGCGCGTCGCGGATCTCCGGCTCTGTGGTCGCGAGTATGGCGGCGGCGAGAAGCGCCGCGTTGGTGGCGCCGGAATTGCCGATCGCGAGTGTGCCCACCGGAATCCCTGCGGGCATCTGCGCGATGGAAAGCAGGGAATCCATTCCGCTCAGGGCGCGGGACTGCACGGGTACACCGAGCACCGGCAGCGGCGTCTTTGATGCCGCCATACCCGGGAGGTGAGCGGCGCCGCCGGCACCCGCGATGATCACACGCAGTCCCCGCTCCCGGGCCGTGGCGCAGTAATCGAACAGGAGGTCGGGAGTTCTGTGGGCGGAAACGACCCGGGTTTCGAAGGGAATGGCGAGCTTCTCGAGCACTTCGACCGCGTGGCACATGGTCGGCCAGTCGGATTTCGAGCCCATGATGACGCCGACGAGAGCTTTCATCCGGATATTCTATCAGTGCCGGGGCCGCACGGGCACGTGGTGAGCTTTGTCGGCGGTCGTCGCCGGTTTCGAGTCGATCGAGCGATACAGTAGGCGGAATAGATTCCGCGACGCCGCCCTGCGGAGAGGCTCGCTCGGTGCCTGCAGAACTGCGGCGAGGCCGTCCGAAAGTGCTCCGGGATCTGCTCCTGTAGCTTCGGCGCATGCCGGTACCATCGACTGTCCGCCTTGCAGGAGCCGCCGGCGCCAGTCTTCGGCCGCATGAAAGTGACGATTATCCTCCTGGGCCGCCGAACGGCGGGTTTCAAGGAATTGGCGGACCGGCTCGGCGTCGATCTCCCGCATGAGTCGGCCGATTAACTGGCGCTGCCGCCGCAGCGCCTCGTGTTTCTTGATCCGCCTGGCGTCGTCCAGAGCTTCCACCAGTCGTTCCGGCAGATCCAGGGGCTCCAGGTCCTCGGGAGACAAGTCCACGAGTGCCTCGCCGAGTTTCTGAAGAGAGCGGCTCTCCCGCTTGAGATGGCTCTTGCTCGGTTTTTCTTTTGCCGGGACGGGTTTCCGTCTTTTCACGAGGCGGCTCCGGATAGAATCGGCGCCAGTCCGGAAATCAGCCGATCCACTTCCTCCAGCGTATTGTAGTGGACCATGGATACCCGAACGACGCCGTCCCGCTGGGCCAGGCCCAGCCTGTCTATGAGCCGGGGAGCGTAGAAATGCCCCCAGCGGATTCCGATGCCCTGCGGATCGAGTCGGACCGGAATCTCCGAACTCCGGCAGCCGTCCACGACAAAAGAGATGGTCGGCAGGCGCGCCGGACCCGGCCGTTCGTCCCCGACGATCCGGACCGCTGGCTCGGATGACAGGAAAGACAGAAGGCGGGAACTCAAGCGCTCCTCGTGCGTACCGATGGCGGCATAGGCAGGCTCGAGGCTGCTGCTCTCCCTGTCACCCGTAACCTGGCCGGAAAGCTCGCGCAGATATTCCGGAACGCCGCCAGCGCCATACAGCAGCTCATACGGAAACGCGCCCGGCTCCAGCTTGCCGGGGCCGTGACTTCCGTCCATGAACTGGTGGTTGAGGTTGGCCAGGGACTCCATTTCAGGTTGCCGCACGTAAAGAACGGCGCAGTGGGGTCCGTAGACCTTGTAGAGGCTGAAGGCATAGAAATCCACCTCCCAGCGACGGACGTCCATGGGCCGGTGAGGTGCGTAGGCGACCCCGTCGACGACGACTCTGGCGCCATAATCGTGCGCGAGGCGCGTGATCCGGGCGACCGGGGTGGTTTCCCCCAGGATATTCGACGCGTGGGTAAAGCAGACCAGCCGGGTCCGGTCTGAAAGCAGCTTGCGGAGATCCTCCGGTTCCAGCCGCTGGCTGTCCGCGTTCAAGTTCCAGGTGAGCACGTTTACCCCGGAGGCGGCGAGTCGTCGCCAGGGTGTGATGTTCGCCTCGTGATCCACGTCCGTGACAATAATTTCGTCCCCGGCGCCCAGGGAGGGAGCCAGGCTCCGTGCCAGCCGCGAAAGCAGGCTGCTCGTGGAAGCGCCGATCACGATTTCATCCGCTGTCGGCGATGCGGACGATGACGCCTCCAGAATCCCCGCGATTTCCTGTCGGGCAAAAGAAAGCCTCTCGGAAGCCTCGGCCGATTCCGCGTAGCTCGCGCCCAGCTGGACCGGCCAGCGGCGCATGTACTCGGACACGAGATCTGCGACCCGGCCGAGGGGTGCCGATCCGCCCGCATTGTCGAAAAGGATCCCTGATCCCTCCAGTGCCGGGAACTGCTCCCGAACCCAATCGACGGGAAGTTCCGGGGGCACTGGCGTGGCGTCTGTGGTCATGGAATTCCGGCCTGGTCTGTCGGAACGAAGATAATAACAACTGGATGACCGGCAGTTGGTGCCGGGGCTTCTGATACACTTCGTGCCGTTTTTTTCAGGATACCCCCCATGGCAGACCATCCCGGCGCCGAATTCGGCTTGAGCAAGGAAACACTGGAGAACATCGTGCAGACGGCCCTGGACGATGCCGGTAGCCAGGGAGCTACCCAGGCAGAGGCGTCCGTTGCCGTGGGCACCGGGCTTTCGGTCACGGTCCGTCAACGCGAAGTGGAGACACTGGAGTACCAGCGGGACCGCAACTTCACGGTCACCGTGTATCTCGGCCATCGCAAGGGCAGCGCCAGCACGTCGGATCTGTCGGACACAGCCGTGGCTGAGAGCGTCCGGAAGGCGTGCTCCATTGCCAGTTACACCGCCGAGGACGAATATGCCGGTCTGGCGGATGCCGAGCTCATGGCCACGGATCCGCCCGATCTCGATCTGGATCGCCCGTGGTCACTGACCCCCGAAGCGGCGATCGAGCTTGCCACCGAATGCGAGGCTGCGGGCCTCGATGCGGACGAGCGAATCAGCAATTCGGAGGGCGGTACGGTTCATACCGGTCGCGGAATCCGGGTTTACGGCAACAGCCATGGTTTTCTCGGCAGCTACGCCAGCACCAGTCACTCCATGTCCTGTGTTCTCGTGGCCGGGACCGGGGAGGCCATGGAACGGGATTACTGGTACACAAGCGGTCGGGATCCCCACAGGCTGGAGAGTCCCGGAGAGGTCGGGCGCAAGGCTGCAGTAAGGACCCTCCGCCGCCTCGGCGCGCGCAAGATCGACACTTGCACTGCGCCGGTCATTTTTCCGGCGGAGCTGGCCCGCGGTCTTCTGGGTCACTTCGTTTCGGCGATTCGTGGCACAGCACAGTATCGCCGCGCCTCCTTCCTGCTGGATTCCGTGGGTCAGGCCGTTTTTCCGCCGAACGTGAATATCGAAGAGCGGCCGCACATCCCCGGAGCTGTCGCCAGCGTTCCCTTCGATAGCGAGGGTGTCGCCACGGACGATCGTACTTTGGTGGAGGAAGGGGTTTTGAGATCGCTGGTGCTCAGCAGTTACTCGGCGCGCAAGCTCGGCCTGCAGACCACCGGCAACGCGGGGGGGATCCACAACCTGATCGTCTCGGGCGGAGGCGGCCGCCTTGAGGACCTGACGGCCCAGATGGGGCGAGGTTTGCTGGTCAGCGAGCTCATGGGACAGGGTGTCAATATCGTCACGGGAGATTATTCCCGCGGCGCATCGGGTTTCTGGATCGAGGACGGCAAGGTGGCCTTCCCCGTGACCGAGGTGACTATTGCCGGGAATCTGCGGACGATGCTTGGCGGCATCCAGGCGATCGGTGATGACGTTGACGAGCGCGGCGCCATCCGGACCGGATCCATATTACTGGAGAAGATGCGGATCGCCGGCAACTAGGCGGATTCAGGATCCGGGGGATGCACCAGATCGCGCAAGGTCTGGTCACCGAGCGCCGCACCGAAGGACTTTTCCACCCGGTCGAGCAGCGCGGCGGCGGCCTCTCCGGTACGGATCTGGGGCAGGTCGGGGCTGGGTTCCCGAACAGACCCGAGTATTTCCGCAACGCGGATCTCGGCCAGATCGCGACCCGGCACCAGGGCCCCCACATCGGTCCTCTCGATCAAGCCTGATCTCTCGAGATACGCGGCGACCTGGGCAACCGCTTCCTCTGGCAGGCCCACGGCGCTCGCGATCTCGTAGAGCTGGTAGGGCGGCGGCCCCGACATGAATCGCTCGCCGATCCTGAGCATGATGTCCACTGCCAGGGTTTCACGTTCCCGGCCCGTGAGCACCAGGCGTGTGCGCCCGATTCGCAGATACTCCGGGTGCTGGACATAGAAGGCGATCTGGGCGCCCAGCAGCAGGATCATCCAGTTCAGGTAGAGCCAGAGCAGGGCGATGATGAGTATGGCGAAGCTGGAGTAGATCGCCGCGTATTTGGTGGAGCCGACGACAAACGAGGCGAAAATCTTTCCCGTCAACGCCCACATGATTCCGGCGATAGCGCCGCCGAACAGGGCCGTGGAAATTTTCACCTTCGTATTGGTCACGAAGACATAAACGAAGGCAAAAACGAAAGACACGAGAACGATGGGCATCAGTCGTCCGGCGAGAACGATAGTCGTTCCGAAGGGCTCGATGGACGTCAGTTTCTGCACCAGGGCGTTGGACGACACCGATCCGATCATGCCCACGGCCGCGATCATCAGGATCGGGCCTACCAGGATCACGCTCAGGTAATCGCTGAAACGCCGGGCCAGCGAGCGGGCCTGTTTGACTTGCCATATCCAGTTGAAGCTGTGTTCCACCTTCTGGACCATGGAAACGACGGTGTACACCAGCAGCAGTAGCCCAATCCCGCCCAGTACGCTGCCCTTCACGTTGTCCACGAAGCTGATGATCTGGTCCGTGAGTTCCTGGCCCTTAGGGCCAAGCGGCTCGAACATCCCGTAAAGGTAAGGCTCCATCTCCCGATGGAAACCGAACCCCTTCAGCACGGAAAAGCTGAAGGCGATGAGTGGGACAATGGACAAAAGAGTCGTGTAAACCAGGCTCATGGCGCGAAGCGTGAGCTGGCCTTCCGCTACGTCGCGCCCGACCGCGTACACGTATCGGAGCACGACGATACAGGCGTGGCCCAATCCGGACTGCATTGATGCCGGAGGATCCCAGAGAAAGGATTCGGCTCGCTGCTGCAGGGTGTTGGTCATCTGGCGTACCTTGGCCGACGCCCGTCAAGCCTTGCAGAACAACGTCGCCCTGACAAGACCGGGCCCGGAATCGTCAGCATCGGTTCAGAGGGCCGACAAGCCGACCATGACGCTACAGGCCGGGCTCACCCGTAAGCAGTCGCAGAGCCTCCAGATACTTTTCGCTGGTGTGCTGGATGATTTCTTCAGGCAGGTGCGGGCCGGGCGTCTGCTTGTTCCAGTCAAGAGTCTCCAGGTAATCGCGCACGAACTGTTTGTCGAAACTGGGCGGGCTGATCCCCGGTCGGTATGACCGTGCCGGCCAGAACCGGGAGGAATCGGGCGTCAGGATTTCGTCGATCAGGAACAGTCGTCCATCTTCGCCGAGCCCGAACTCGAACTTGGTGTCCGCGATAATGATGCCTCGCGAAAGGGCATAATCGGCGGCGTCAGAGTACAGTCGCAGCGTGACGTCCCTGACCTGGGCGGCGAGGTCGGCCCCGATCAGCTTCTCGACTTCCTCGAAGCTGATGTTTTCGTCGTGGTGTCCCGATTCCGCCTTTGTCGCCGGCGTGAAAATCGGCTCGGGCAAACGATCCGCCAGGTTGAGGCCTTCCGGCAGTGGAATTCCGCACACGGCCCCCGTTTTGCGATAGTCCTTCCAGCCGGATCCGATCAGGTAGCCACGGGCCACGGCTTCCACCGGCAGCGCCTTGAGACGGCGGGTCACGATCGAGCGGCGGGCCAGCAGCTCGATATCCGCTCCGGGCGGCAGGACTTCACTCAGGGGAACATCGATCAGATGATTCGGGATGATGTGCGCCATCCTGGCGAACCAGAAATTTGAAATCTGGGTCAGGACTTCTCCCTTCCCGGGAATCGGGTCCGGGAGCACCACGTCGAAGGCGGAGAGGCGGTCCGTGGTGACGATAAACAGCCGTTCCTCGTCGATGGCGTATACATCGCGAACTTTTCCGCGATAGAGCAGCTCAAGGCCGTCGATTTCAGACTCGAACAGGGCTTCCATTACGATAACTCGGGCTTCAGTGATCAGGCTGGCCGTTCTTCAGGGAAGGAGAGGGTTCCACCTCCCGCGGGAAATTCGCGGGATCCCGCATCAGCTCCACGAAGCGGAAAACGGCATCCCTGTTCTCCCCCCAGTTCCACGCTTCTGCCGCCTGGCGACCCTCCTCCTGTATCCGGACGGCCGCCTCGTCCTTCGCCCGGTAGAGCATCTTCAGGGTGCTCAACACCTCTTCCCGGCTACTGTTCTCGAAACTCATCAGGGCGATCCCCATGGCGTTGACCGTATCGTCTTCGCTGAGGCGCGCGGAGAGCTCCGAGTGCCCGGCAAGCGCCTTGATGGCCCCGAAGACGTAATGCAGGAAGTAAGTGTGCATCACCGGATCCTCGAAGGTCTGGTGACCGGCGGCCTTGGCGGAAAATTCCCCGAAGAGCAGGGCCTTCTGGGCCACCAGGGAAATTGTTTCCTGCCGGGCCGATTCAGTGTCGGCAGTGTGTTGTCCTGATACCATGGGAAAATTCTTGTCGCGGTAGATGCGAAGAACGGAACGCGCGCAATTCTTGCAGCACCGATGATAGTCCGTCAATTCTCGTTACTCCGGCCAACATGGCCGGGGGTACGGCCCGTGGCGTGAGCTGGGCCGGAAAAATCGTCGGGGCGACCCTTGGTGCCATGGCCGGAGGTCCTGTGGGGGCGCTCGTCGGCGCGTTCCTGGGGCACCAGTTCGACCGGGGAGTCACCGACTCCCGTGGTTTGCCCCCACCGTCCGTTCAGCAGGCGTTTTTCGAGACCACCTTTGCCGTCATGGGACGAATCGCCAAGGCGGACGGCAGGGTTTCGGAGAACGAAATCCGGGCCGCCCGCGCCGTCATGCATAACATGCGACTGACCTCCGAACAGGTTCAGGACGCCATCCGGCTTTTCACCGAGGGCAAGGATCCCGGATACCCCGTATTCGAGTCCGTTGAGCGGCTGCGGCGCATGACGCCGCGCCGTCATGACCTGCACCGCGCCTTCATCGAGATCCAGATGCAGGCAATGCTCGCCAGCGGTTCCATCCAGTCCGCCGGCCGTGACGTCCTGTGGGATGTTGCCCAGGCACTGAGGATCTCGAGGGTGGAACTCGCCCAGATCGAGGCGCTGATACGACTGCACCGCGCCCGTTCTGCCGGCGGCAGCCGCGGCAGCGCCGGTCCCACCGATCTGGGCGAAGCGTACAGGGTGCTCGGCGTCGCTCCAGATGCCAGCGAGAAAGATATAAAGACAGCGTATCGTCGTCTGATGAACCAGCACCATCCCGACAAGCTCAAGGCCCGCGGGATGCCCGAGTCCATGATCCCGGTGGCCGAGGAGAAGACCCGCGAGATCCGGGCTGCATACGACGCCGTTCGCCAATCCCGCGGCATGCGCTGAGACAGGGCTGCAACAACAAAGGCCGATGGGGTAGAGTGAAGCTTCCAGCCCCCGGATGAAGCCGCCATGAAGGAAACGTACATTGCGCCGTCTATTCTGTCAGCCGACTTCGCCCGGCTGGGCGAGGAGGTCGATGCCGTCCTCAAGGCTGGTGCTGACATCGTCCATTTCGACGTGATGGACAATCATTACGTGCCCAACCTCACTATCGGCCCCATGGTTTGCGAGGCATTGCGCAATTACGGCATCGAGGCTCCCATCGATGTCCACCTGATGGCGAGTCCTGTGGATTCTCTCATCGACGATTTCGCCGCGGCGGGCGCTACCTTTATCACCTTTCATCCGGAAGCAAGCGAGCATGTCGATCGCAGCCTGCAGCTGATCCGGGACAAGGGCTGTAAGGCCGGTCTGGTCTTCAATCCGGCCACGCCTCTGAACTGGCTCGACTACGTGCTGGACAAGGTGGACATGGTGCTGATCATGTCAGTCAATCCGGGCTTCGGCGGCCAGAAATTCATCCCTTCTGCCCTGACGAAGTTATCCGAGGCTCGTCGGATGATTGACCAGACCGGCCGGGACGTTCGCCTGGAGGTGGACGGCGGCGTGAAGGTGGACAATATCGGTGAGATCGCCCGGGCGGGCGCGGACACGTTCGTGGCCGGGTCGGCCATCTTCGGTAGCGCAGACTACGCGGATACGATTCGCAGGATGCGCGAGGCGGTGGCGGCGGCCTCCTGAATCATGTTCGGGGTCCCGCGATGGTCCTCGTTATCGACAATTACGATTCCTTCACCTACAACCTGGTCCAGTACCTGGGCGAAATCGGCGTCGACGTGCAGGTATTCCGCAACGATCGAATCACGCTGGAAGGCATCCGCCGGCTTCGCCCGCAAGCTCTCGTGATTTCTCCGGGTCCCTGCGCCCCGGACCAGGCCGGGATCTCGGTGGCTGCTGTTGCGGCACTGGGAGGCGAGGTCCCGATTCTGGGCGTATGCCTGGGTCACCAGAGTATCGGGCAGGCGTATGGAGGCAGGATCATCCATGCGGAGCAAGTCATGCACGGCAAGACTTCCCTGATCCATCACGACGGAAAAGGAGTCTTCAGAGGCCTGGAGAGCCCGCTGGAGGCGACTCGTTATCACTCTCTCGTGGTGTCTCGCGAAGCGCTGCCCGAGTGCCTGGAGGAATCAGCGTGGACCGAACGCCCGGATGGCACCCGGCTGGAGATTATGGGTCTCAGGCATCGGCGGCTGCCGGTAGAGGGCGTGCAGTTCCATCCGGAGTCGATTCTGACCCCGACCGGCAAAACGATCCTGAGAAATTTCCTGGCCCGGAGCCGCTGAATTTTTCTTCAGCTGCGCTCGCCGCGCCGAACGTTATAGACGACAATCGTCTTGCCCTTCGCGTGGAGGAGGCCCTGCTCTTCCAGGACTTTGAGCACGCGGCCCGCCATCTCTCGAGAGCAGCCCACAAGGCGGGATAGTTCCTGGCGGCTGACCTTGATCTGCATGCCGTCCGGATGGGTCATGGCGTCGGGCTCGTTGCAGAGATCCATGATGGCGTGGGCGATCCTTCCGGTTACGTCCACGAAGGCGAGATCCCCCAGCTTCTTGTTTGTACGCTCCAGCCGGCTGGCCAGCTGGGTGGCGAGCTCGAAAAGCAGACCCGGGCTTTCGTTGGCGATCTGGCGGAACCGGGGATATGTCATTTCGGCCAGCTCGCACTCGGTGCGGGTTCGAACCCAGGCGCTCCGGGTCGGCTGCTCGTAGAAGAGGCCCATTTCTCCGAAGAACTGGCCCTTGTTGAGGTAGGAAAGCACCATCTCGTTGCCGTCCTCGTCCTCGATCATGACCTCCACGGAGCCATCCACTATGTAATAAAGGATGTCCGGCAAATCGCCGGCATGGATGACGACCGTCTTCTGCGGAACTTTCCTGATTCGGCACAGGGAAAGGAACTTGTTGATGGCCGGGACGTCGCTAAGATTTTGAGCAGTTTCGGACATTTACCCGCCTTCCGGTGACAGAGAATATGTTAAGCGACACTCCTTTTAATACAGCCAGCCCTCGAGAGCAAGCAGGTGGCGCCGCCTCAAAGCCGATAGGCGCCCCGGGTCATTACCTTCGAAACCACTCCCATGAGCTGTCTCACCGGCGCGGGAAGCCTGGCCCCTCCGGCCTGCTCGGCCGTTGCTCCGTGACGCTCTTCGTCGACCTTCATCTGCTCCAGGATTGCCCTGCTGCGCGCATCGCCCTCCGGCAAACTCTCCAGGTGATTCTCGAGATGACGGACGACCTGGCGCTCCGTCTCGGCCACAAACCCGAGGCTCCAGCGATCTCCCAGAAGCCCCGCGGCGGCACCGATTGCAAAAGCTCCTGCGTACCAGACGGGGTTCAGCACGCTGGGCCGGCTGCCCAGTTCCGACAGGCGCTCCTCACACCAGGCGAGGTGATCGTTCTCTTCTTCGGCCGCCTGCTCCATGGATTGCCTGACCTCGTCCAGGCGCGCGGTGGCGGCCTGACCCTGATAAAGACCCTGGGCGGCGATTTCGCCGGCGTGGTTGACCCGCATCAGGCCCGCCACGTGACGCCGGTCCGCCTCTCCGTGAACCGTTTCCGGCATGGGTGATGACGGGTTCGGGCGGGCTGGTCTGGGCGCTCCCGAAAATACCGTACGAAGGGCCTGGTCGGCGCCGGCAATCAATCGGTCAAGTGGCGTAATGACGCGGCTCATACAGTCGGAGTATATCAATCCTGTTCCTGAAGACTTCGCAGAATCATGCTGACCGGATGGAGGACCCGCGCCGGATGGCCGCGCTCCGACAGGGCGCCGGCCAGGTGTAGTGCGCAGCCCACGTTAGCGGTCACCACAAACTCCGGATCCAGTGACCGGATCTCGTCCAGGATAGGCGCGAGCAGTCGGTCGGCCTGATGTGCCCGCGTCAGAAAGTGATGACCCGCGGCACCGCAACAGCCGTAGCCGGGCCCCAGGACGCGTACATCCAGCGACGGGATGCGGCCCAGAAGATCGGCATCCCGACTCCGCCGCCGAGGATTGTTCCTGACGGTGCACGGCTGAAAAAGGGCGGCCCGCGCGGGAATCGGGGAGAGGTCCGGCCCGGACTGTTTCCAATGTTCGTGAAGGAAAGAACCGACGTCCTGCAGACGGGCCGCAAAATTATCGCTTCTGCCGGGCAACAATCGGTCGTAATCATCGAGGGTGGCGGCACATCCGCTGGCCAGCGTCAGCACAGGTGTCCCATCCGTTCCGAAAGCCGCCAGGTTTTTTGTTGCCAGCTGTCCGGCAGCCTCCAGGTCGCCGTCATGCAGATCCAGGGCGCCGCAGCACACCTGTCTGGCGGGTCTGTCCACCGAGTAGCCGCACCTGGTGAGCACCTCGATGGCGTCTTCCAGCGTTTGCCGATCCAGCGAAGAGGTGACGCAGCCGGTGAAAATCATCACCGATTCCGCCGGCTTCACGGTGTTCCGGACCGGACGGCGCCTGGCCTGCACCGGCGGTGCTGGCAGACGGTGAACAATCCGGCCGATCGCTGTTTCTGCACCGATGCCGATCCGGGTCGCGGCACGCCGCGCACCGAGGCGTCTCGCCCAGCGCAGTAGCGTCAGGAGAAAACGCGACAAACCGGGGCGACGTGCCAGGGCCCGGAGCCAGCTGACAGTACCGCCGGCGCCGGCTCGCGTGAGCCTGGCGTATCCCAGGTCGATGAGTTGTCCGTAGCGGACCCCGGCCGGGCACACCCTCTGGCAGGTCAGGCAGCCCGTGCAGTTTCGAAGGTGTTCGGCCGTTCGTCCTCCCGGCGGCAGCTGGCCGGAAGCCAGACCCTGGATCAGGGCAATCCGGCCGCGGGGTGACTCGCCTTCCAGCCCGGAGATCTGATAGGTCGGGCAGTGGGGAAGGCAGAGACCGCATTTAACGCAGGCATCCGCCAGTAACTCGATGTTGGCAACGGAATTGAAACGATCGGGTTCTTTTGTCCTGGTGGTCACCGGCGTGCGACAGAATCCATAACGGTTGGTGGGCCGAAGGGAATCCGTTATTCTACCGCGCGCTTTTTCGCCTCCGCGGCGCAACTATCAAAAAGGCATAGCCAATGATTCGCAAGCTCACGATCCTTGCCACCTCGATTTTGCTCCTGGGCTTCGCCCATGGGAGTCTTGCTCAGGAAGCCAACCTGGATCTCGTCGACCAGGCTGCCAGCGATGAAGAAAAGGATGTCGGCTGGTCGGGCGCCATCACCGCCAGTTATTACGAGCGTCGCGGCAATTCGACGGAGCAGAACTGGGGCCTCGAGCTCAAATGGGCCTACCAGACCGAGGGCAAGTGGCTGTTCGACGGTCTTGTCAGTGGGATGTCGAACTCCACGGACAACAGCACGACCGACGAGAAGTACAGGGTGGAAAACGCCGCCAAGTACTTTTTCGACAAGAAGAGTTACGGGGTCGGCAGGGCCATATACGAGAAGGACCGGTTCTCCGGTATCGAGGAGGAGGCCGGACTCACGGGCGGTTACGGCCGAGAGCTGCTCAGTCGGGGTGATCACCGGCTCATCGGCGAAGCCGGTGCCGGACTGCTCTGGACACAGGACAGCGAAGGCTCCTCCGATACCGGCGGGGTGGGTTATGGCGCCCTGATGTACACGTGGGAGCTGACCGAGCACTCCAGCTTCAGCCAGCTCCTGGTGGCCAGGTACTCGGAAGCCGATTCCAACTGGCGTCTGCGCTCTGTCTCGGAAGTGAAGGCGACGATCATCGGCAGCCTGTCGGGTAAGTTCACCTACGAGATCAAGCGGAACAGCGAAGTGCCCGACGGGGACGCCAACTCGGACTTCTACACGACCCTGGGCCTGGAATACGCATTCTGAGAATCGAGACGGCGTGAGTTACTACAAGCGGCATATCTTTTTTTGCACCAATCTGCGTGAGGACGGGCGCCAGTGCTGCCAGGAGGCAGGCGCCACCGAGGCCCGGGCCTACGCCAAACAGAAGATCAAGGACCTCGGCCTGGCGGGGAAGGATGGCGTCCGGGTCAACACCTCCGGCTGCCTGGATCGCTGCGAGGAGGGGCCTGTAGCGGTCGTTTATCCGGAGGGTGTCTGGTACACGTATGTGGACAAGGAAGACATAGACGAGATCGTGGACCAGCACCTGGTTGAGGGAAAAGAAGTCAAGCGCTTGAAAATCTGAGCTTTTTCCCGCGCGGTCCCCAGGGCAGGCCGGCTTGCCCGGCCACCTGTCCCAGGGGACGTTGACGTTGCAATGCGGCGCCGGCTTCATTAAAATTTCCGCCCTTTCGCTCACGGCCCACAGGAACCGAGTGATGAAGACTTTTTCTGCCAACCCGCAAACCGTTCGCCGAGACTGGTTTGTCGTGGATGCTTCCGGGAAGACGCTGGGTCGTCTGGCCACGGAAGTAGCGCGTCGCCTGCGGGGCAAGCACAAACCCGAATACACGCCCCACGTGGACACGGGTGATTACATTGTCGTGGTCAACGCCCGCGAAGTGAACGTCACGGGTAACAAACGTTCCGACAAGATGTATCACCGGCACACCGGGTACATCGGCAACCTCAAGTCCGCCACTTTCGAGGAAATGGTGGACAAATCTCCCGAGGAGGTGATCCGGCTGGCCGTCAAGGGCATGCTGCCGAAGAATCCCCTCGGACGGCAGATGATGAGGAAGCTCAAGATTTTTGCCGGGCCGGAACACA
>JASFOT010000004.1:0-20920 GCA_050116375.1 Gammaproteobacteria bacterium
CCTCCGAGAAAAAAACCTCGTGGGACGACGTCGCGATCGATAAGCGAGAGCGGAACCGCTAGGTTCTGTGGGGCATCGCGCTCAGTAGCGTCGGTGATGCCTGCGATAGCCCGGACAGTTTCTGTCAGCCGCCGGGCCCGAAGATGTGTGAGAGCGCTTCGGACTGCCCGCCTCCACACAGTGGATGATGCGGTGGCTCAGTCTCAAACGATTGCTCAGGGTTCTGTATTGGTTCATAAGTTGGGACGTCTGTTCGCCCTACTGACCATCCTAGTGCAACGCAACATCAGTTTCAACTAATATTCTGGCGGCCGCGCGGGAACCGGTCATCTCCGTCTCAGACGATCTGCCCTCCGGAGAGCCCTTCATTGGTGAGGCTCATGGCCTCCGTCAGTGCACGGATCAGAAGACGACGCACGGCGGCCAGGTCGTTCGGGTCTCCCCGGTATTCGGCTCGCCAGATTTCCGAACCGTCATCGGAAGACAACAGCTGAATCTGGACAACCAGTTCCTGACCAAACGCTCGCCGATCCACCGAAGTGAGCAGCAGGATTTCGGCGCTTCGATCGTCGAAAGGGTCCGCTCCGGAACCGCTCGCAGCCACCGATAGTCCGCGAATCCGCAGCCTCAGGCCCTCGCCGGAATCCGGCAGTTCCGTCCCGGCAAGCACCGCCGAACCGGCGGCAGCCGGCGTCAGGACGATCTCCGGAACGCCTTCCGGCTCTCCGGCGACCTGCATGCAGGTCAGCGGCAGGGCTCCGGCGGCAAACACCGCGACGGCTGCGGCGCCCCAGACGCCGAGTCCGCCGGCGAAATGAACCCGGCCCATTTTCACCGCCAGCAGAGCGGCAATGGGAAACCCCCCGAGAATCGCGTAGTAGACCAGCTCGGGCACGTTCGAGCCGGCGTTCTGCCAGGCGATAAATCTCACCAGAAGCCAGGCCAGACAAAGATAGAGAAACAGGGCTCGCGCCACCGCAGGCCATGGCGTCCCCGGGGATGTGCGCCGCGTCAAGGCGCGCTACCCTGATTCAGCCGAGTTTCGCTCAGTTGATCGTCAGTCATCAGAATTTTGTCTCCCTGTCAGATGTCCCGGCCGAGCCTACCGGGAATTGCCGACCATCTTTATTTTATCGGGTGGAGCCGGCAAATTTTCCAGATCCCGGACGGCATCCCCCATGGCCGCCACCTCATCCCGCAACGGCTCCATTGCGACATTTATCTCTGGCTGCGAAAGAAACTCTCCGGCAGGGGGAAACTGCGCGAGTGGAATGTAGTCTCGCCATCCCTGCTCCATCGCCGTTTGGATTCGCGCCCGGGCCTCGTCGAAGCGGTTGTCCATATAGTGCACGACCGCTTCCCAGGCACTCAATCCAGGCGTGTTCCAGCCCGCGTCGCGCGCGGAGCGCGCCTCCTGTGCGGCCCTGATCAGGACTTCGGCAGAACGGGTTTCGTCACCCAGTTCCCGGTATCCCAATGCCAGCATGGCCAGAACGCCGAGCCTATCTTCCGGCGACATCCCGAATTCCCCCAGTGCCGCCAGACTTTCCTCCAGGAGTGCGGTTCCGGTGGCCGGCTCCCCGGCGGCAATATCCGCGATCCCTCTCCACATCAGGGCACCGACCTTTTCCTTTTCCTGCCCGGAATCAGCCCGGAGCGAACCGGCGATCCCCTTAATCTCGTCGAATCTCCCCTGGGCGAGAAACAGATTCATCCGCGCAGCCGCCACATTCATTTTATCGCCGATCATACCCTCAGCCCGGTTCAGAAAATCTTCCGCCCGTTCGAAGTCTCCCAGCGAGATCATAGTGAGCGCCAACGCCAGTTCACTGACTCCGTCTGAAGCCTCCTGGGTTCCCCAGAATGCCCAGCGGGCAGCCTCGTCCAGCCGGCCGTAGGAGCGATGAAGCTGCGAAAGCTCGAAGATGAGCGCCGAATCCCCACGCTCCACGTCGCGAACTGCCATTAGCACGCGCTCTGCGTCGTCGTAACGACCGGTCGACGCATATGCGCGGGCAAGATTGCGATTGACCACGGGATGCAGGGGATCCACCTGACGGGCGCGCCGGTACTCTTCCATGGATGCGAGCGGCCCGGTCGTCTGGTCCAGGACCAATCCAAGCCACATATGCGCCATGGAGTAATTGGGATTCAGGTTGATGGCGCTGCGCAGCGCCAGTTCCGCCGCCGTGCTGTCACCCTGGTTGAAACGCAGGAGTCCGAGAGACGCGTAGGCTTCGGCCAGATCCTCGTCCAGCGCCAGCGCCCGCGCCACCGCCGGTTCGGCCTTGGCCACGGCTTCCGAACTCTCCATGTCCCCGTACCCGTCGAGAAGCAGATAGGTGTCGGCCAGCCCGGTGTAGGCGAGCGCGAACCCAGGATCGGTCTTCACGGCCTGCTGAAACAGATCCAGCGCCCTTCTGAGGGACGCCGGCGTGCGCTCGTGCCAGTGATGACGCCCGAGCAGATAAAGGTCGTACGCCTTTATGTCCTGCGTGGCGGCCACGCCGCGAACCCCGGGCGATACTCCGACCAGCTCGAGCCTGAGAGCCTCCACAATAGATCGCGCGATCTCGTCCTGAATGGCGAAAATATCGTCCAGCCTGCGGTTGTAGGTGGCCGACCAGATCGGGAAACCGTCGTTCACGTCAATCAGGTTCGCGGTAATCCGGACCTGGTCCCCCGCACGCCGCACGCTGCCCTCCAGAACTGTCTGGACATTCAGCTTCTCTCCGATGGCTCGCACGTCTTCCTGCCTGCCCTTGAAGGCGAAGGAGGACGTTCGAGCGGCTACCCGGAGACCGTCGATACCCACCAGGGAATTAAGCAATTCCTCCGAGATGCCGTCGCTGAAGTACTCGTTATCCCCGGCTTCGCTCACGTCGACAAAGGGCAGTACGGCAATGGATTGCTGACCGGCGCCCTGGGGCCCGAAAATCCCCTGCTGCGCCACCAGGTAGGCGATGATTGCCAGCAGGACTCCGATCACGATCAGGTCGATTCCGACCCGCGCGACCTTGTGGACCTCGGATGCCCGCTCCGGGGCGGGAGCCGTTCTGACAACCCCCCTGGGCGTCAGATCGAAAACCCAGGCGAGCAGCAGCGTAATCGGAAATCCCGCCATGGCGGCCACCACTACAGCGGTCACCGTCCAGTCCGGTGCCCGGAGCGCCGGCAGCACAACAGAAGACACCTCGATGAGAAGCCAGGCGATGACCCCGTAGGCAGCAATGACCCGAAACACTTTCCTGCGCTTCAGATCTCTCACCATCGGCGAAAGAACAGATTCCTTGCTGCTGTTCATCGATATGTCGCTGTGGTCGACGTCTGCCATGGTGAAATAACTGCGCGTTTCATTGTATAGATATCTTGCAGTGCCGGGTGTTCCCGCCGTCTTGTTCTGGCTTCCTTCCGTCGTGGCGACCGCACCGCCGCGAGGCATACACGAAAGCTTCTCCGGACCATTTGACGATACCCCGGGTCCCGATTAGGCTTGCCGAACATTCCCCTCGCAGGAACCACTCCATGAGCCTCAGAGTCACCTTCGAGCTTCGCGATTCCGATCTGAGCCACTTTCGCAAGATTATGCGAGAGGCTCGAGAAGTGGCCGCCGAGCATTCCCCGGAGGAGGTATTGGCCTCCGCCCACGGTCTCCTCGAGTCGGTCGAGAAAGTCGAGCTTCCGGACTTCGTGCGCGGTCGTCTCGAGCGGATCAAGATTCTCATCGACATGCTGGAGGATGAGGAGTGGCAGCTCCCCAGGGAGGAAACCGACCGGGTCATGAACGCCCTCGCCTACTTCGCGGAACCGGAAGACCTGATTCCCGACCATGTGCCGGGCCTCGGATTTCTCGATGACGCGATCATGGTCGAACTGGTATGCCGGGAGTTCCGATTCGAGATCGAGGCCTACTCCCGGTTCTGCCGGATGAGAAAGGCGGAAGAGGAGCGCGGCGCGAAAGGAAAGCTGGCCGACAAGGACGCCCGTGAAAAGTGGCTCAGGGAATATCGCAAGCAGCTCCACGGCTGGATGCGGGAACGCCGCCATAGATCCCGGCCGGCCAGCCGGCGCAGCGGCGGCAAGCGGTCACCCTTTTCCCTGTTCTGATTTTGACGATCGCGACGGTAAACGCCGGCCGCTTCGCTGCCTCGCGCTGACCTCCCAGGCAACCCAGGAAGAGGCTGGAGAGTCCGACGCCACCTCCATGTCAGCGCGGGAGACCCGCCGCGGATACAGGCCTTCTGTGTGGCTTCGGGGCGAGACCACCCACCGCTCGGGGAGAAACCGGCGACACCGATCGCGAATCGCCTGGAGCCTGAGAACCGCGTAATGCATGGCGAACGCCGTATCTTCCAGCCTTGACTAGGGGAGATAGTACATGACCGTGAGCACCAGACCGAGCCACATCCCCGTCTGGGCCACCCAGCGCCACCGCGCCTCGCGGATCAACCCCAGGAAACTGGCGCCGCAGAGCATGGTCATAATAAGAAATATCGACGTGCTCACTAACAGCGGCCCGAACTCCGTGGCCAGCCTGGGATGCTCGTCCGCGAGAATGAAAAACAGCAGCATGACGACAGCGAGACCCGCGGCAATGGACGCGGAGGTACCGAGCAAAATGCCCGTTATGACGGTCAGTGGTTGCATTGAATCTGAATCAGTCTGGTCACGGGGTGCGAATAATGCCCTTGATCGTGGGGGAAATGCATCCTAGCCTTGTCCGGGACTGAAAGACGGTCTGAACGGCTTTCCTAATTGAATGAGACATCGATGATTCGTAAATCTTCAGGAAACAGAGTCTTCCGGCTCTACGGCCTCGCAGTCGCGGGACTGTTCGCGATATTGCCCTCGCTGGCCCTCGGCACGGCCGATGCGCCGGCCTTCGAGCAATCCGATCGCCACGCGAAAGTCAGTCGCCTGGTGACCACCCTCTTCGAGCGTTCCCATTACCGCCAGATCAGGGTGGACGACTCCGTCTCTTCGGAAGTGCTGGATCGCTACATCGAGGTGATGGACGGGAATCGCCATTACTTCCTGGCCGGCGACATTGCGGAATTCGAGGACTACCGATTCGCCCTGGACGACGCTGTCCGGCGCGGCGAACTGGACCCGGTATTCTCCATGTACGAGCGCTATCTGGTTCGAACACGGGAGCGTCTCGAGTTCGCGCTGCAGGTGCTTGAGCAAGAGCCGGACTTTTCCGTGGACGAGGTCTACGAATTCGACCGGTCGGAGGCTCCCTGGGCGACTACGTCGGAGGAACTGGACGACCTCTGGCGCAAGCGCGTGAAAAATGATGCCCTGAGCCTGCTTCTCGCCGAGAAAAACTGGGAAGAGACCTCCGACATCTTGCGCAAGCGGTATGACCGGGTTCTGAAGCGCACCGAGCAGATCAATTCCGACGACGTGTTCGAGGCCTTCATGAACGCGTACTCGCACACGCTGGACCCCCATTCCAGCTATTTCTCTCCGCGCAATTCGGAGGAATACCGGATCCAGATGAGCCTGTCCTACGACGGTATAGGGGCGTCTCTGCAGACCGAAGACGACTATGTTTCGATTCTCAACGTGATCCCAGGGGGTCCGGCCGCGATCGAGGGCTCACTCAAGCCGAAGGACAGGATCACTGGGGTCGGTCAGGGTTCGGAAGGCGAGCTTGTCGATGTCGTGGGCTGGCGGCTGGACGAAGTGGTGGAGCTGATACGGGGCCCGGGCGGGACCGTCGTTCGCCTGCAGATCCTTCCCGCCGGAGCCGCGCCGGGAAGCGCCGAGCGAATCCTTCCCCTGACGCGGGACAAGATCAAGCTGGAAGCCCAGGCGGCGCAGAAAGAGCGTCTCGAACTCCAGAGGGACGGCGAAACGGCGCGGGTAGGCGTCATCACGGTGCCGAGCTTTTATCAGGATTTCAACGCCCGCGCGGCCGGCGAGAAAGACTACACGAGCACGACCAAGGATGTGAGTCGGTTGATCACCGAACTGCAGGAGGAAGGCATCGACGGCCTGATCATCGACCTCCGCAACAACGGTGGCGGGCATCTGTCGGAGGCCACGGCATTGACCGGTTTATTTGTCGACCGCGGCCCCATCGTGCAGTTGAGGAACACGAACGGCCGCATCGAGGTGCTGGAAGACCCGATGCCGGACAAGGTTTATGACGGTCCGCTGGCGGTCCTGGTCAACCGGTTCAGCGCATCGGCCTCGGAAATCTTTGCGGCCGCTATTCAGGACTACAACCGGGGCATCATCATCGGTCAGCAAACCTTCGGGAAAGGCACGGTGCAGAATCTGTATCCGCTGGACCGTTACGCACCGGGACGGGATCCGAAGTTCGGGCAGCTCACCCTGACAATAGGCAAGTACTACAGAGTCACCGGCGGAAGCACTCAGCACCGAGGGGTAATCCCGGACATCGAGCTGCCTTCCGCCATCGACGCCGAGCTGATCGGGGAAAGCTCCCGTGACTCCGCCCTGCCGTGGGATCAGATCGATGCAACCGATTACAGGGCCAGCGAGCCGCTGCAGACAGCGGTCGGCCTGCTTACCGAAAATTACGTGGAGCGCTCCGGAAGCAACCCGGACTACGTATATCTCCTGGACGAGATCGAGGAACAGCGTTCGGGGCAGGCCCACCGCGCAGTCTCGCTTTCCCTGGAGAAACGCCGCCAGGAACGCGAACAGGCCACCCAGCGGTCGCTGGATCGGGTGAACGAGAGAAGAGCCGCCCTCGGTCTCGAGCCTGCGGAGAAACTCGACGAGGTACCCGACGACGAAGTGCCTGACGTCATCCTGGACACGGCCGCCGGTCTGGTGGCGGACATGGCGGAGCTGACGCCGGCATCTCTTGCGCAGAACCGGAACCAGTAAACCGGCTCTCTCCCTCCTCAGTCACGCCCTCCGCGCCGGTCCGTCCGGCAGGAGGGCGATTCAATTCCCGCTCCAACCTGTAAACGGCAGGGCCAAAAGCCGGTTTTGGCGCGGTGCGACGAGGTGACTTGCCTTGTGGGTGATTGGTGTTATACTTCACTACAACACTACTGTACTGAAGCATTAAAGCATCCGCCCTGGAGAAAGGACGTGGCCACAAAGCTCTCGATACGCGAATTTGTTCTGCTGCTGCCCCTCGTCATACTGCTCGCCCCGCTGGCCGGATGTGGCGTCGGTGAAGCCGGCGCCAACACCGAAGAATCGCCGGCGGCTGCCGTCCCCGTGGTGACCGCGACGCCCGTGAGGGGTCCTGCTTACGCGTTTCATGCGGGCACGACGCACCTTGAAACCGATTCCGAGGCTGCCGTTGTCGCCAAGGTCGGCGGGGAAATCGTGCAATTCCTGGTCGAAGAGGGGCAGTCGGTCAAGGCTGGCCAGGTCGTGGCCAGACTCGACAAGGATCGGTACCGCCTCCTGGCCGACCAGGCGAAAGCCGATCTCAACCGTCTTTCCCAGGAATACCGCCGAAACGTCCAGCTTCACGAGCGCGGCCTTGTGAGCCAGGGCGCATTCGAAAACCTGCGCTTCGATCTCGAGGCCATGGATGCCGCCTACAAGCTGGCCAGCCTCGATCTGGAGTACACCGATATCCGCGCATCCATCGACGGAGTTGTCTCGGAGAAAGTGGGAAGAGTCGGTAATACGGTAGCGGCCGGCGACGTGGTGTTGAGAATCAGCGATTCCTCGGCCCTGCTCGCCTACCTGCGTGTGCCCCAGAGGGATCTGTTCCGGTTCTCCGCCGGCCAGAAGGCAGAACTCACGCTGGACGCACTGCCGGGACAACCCCGTGCGGCAGAAATCCTGCGGGTCAGCCCGCGGGTAGACTCGGAAACCGGTACAGTAAAATTGAGTCTCGGTGTTGGAAACTCCGACGGGCAGCTTCGGCCCGGCATGTTCGCCCGGGTCAGAATCGTGTACGACGTTCACGACGAGGCACTGCTCGTTCCGGCCAGCGCCGTTCTTGCCGAGGACGCCCAGCCTGCAGTTTTCGTGCTCGAGAACGGCATTGCCCGGCGCCGTGAAGTTACGACGGGGCTTGCGAGCGGTGAGAAAATCGAGGTGACGTCCGGACTGCAGGGGACGGAGCAGGTTATCGTGGTCGGCCAGGAAGCGGTCAGAGATGGCACGCCCGTGATTGATCAGGAGGCCGACGGGGACATCCGCCAGCAGATCTGACACGATCCACGACGTACGGGCAGGAGTAAGGTCTCTCGATGAAACAGATTTTCGCAAGACCGGATCGGTATCTATCCGGCCTGATTCCGGCGATTTTGTCGCTGATGCTTGTCACCGGCTGCGACAACGGCTCCGCCGGAACCGCCCTGCTGGGTGGCGGCGAAGAGGAGGAGACCCCGCCCGTGCCGGTGGAAGTGCTTTCCCCGTTACGGGGCGACGTTTTCGCCATGTACTCGGGAACGGCCTCGCTGGAAACCGAAGAGGAGGCCCTCGTCGTGGCAAAGGTCGGCGGCGAGGTAGAGGAACTGCGTGTCGAGGAGAGCGACCGGGTCGAAGCGGGCCAGATCCTGGCTCGTCTCGACGGAGACCGGCTGCGACTTGAAATGGAGCGCTCGAACGCCAATCTCAAGAAACTCGAGCAGGAATACGAACGGAACGTCGAACTTTACGAGAAGGGCCTGGTGAGTTCGGGCGCCTTCGAGGGGATCAAGTACGAACTCGATGCCCTGCGAGCGGCCTACAAACTCGCGCGGCTCGAATACAGCTACACGGAGATCAAAGCACCCATCGACGGGGTGATCTCCGAGCGATTCATCAAAATCGGCAACACCATCTCCGCCAACGATCCGGTTTTCCGGATCACGGACATGGAACCGCTGCTGGGCTACCTGTTCGTCCCCGAGAAGGAGTTCCGCCGGCTGAGACCGGGGCAGCCCGCTCAGGTGAGCTTCGACGCCATTCCCGGAGAGGCCTTCGACGCCAGCATCTTACGCGTCAGTCCCGTTGTGGATCCGGAGACCGGCACATTCAAAGTCACGGTCGCCGTGACCGACCCGGCGAACCGTCTGAAGCCCGGCATGTTCGGGCGGTTCCAGATCATTTACGAGCGCCGCGAGAACGTGTTGCTGATCCCCCGAATGGCCGTGCTCGAAGACGACGCCGAGAAAAGCGTGTTCGTCGTGGAAGACGGGGTAGCGCGACGCCGCACCGTCGAGACCGGCTATTCCAGGGGAGAGAATATCGAGGTGGTGGAGGGTCTGTCGGGAGAGGAGTCCGTCATCACCCTGGGTCAGACAGGCCTGAAGGACGGTGCAGAGGTATCCGTCGTGTCAGACAGCACTCCCGCGAGCTGACCAGGGGTATTCCCGGCAGTCTGACAGACGTGCAGCAAGAAGCGCCCTCGTCCTGACTGGAGAATCATGAAACTCGTCGAAGTCGCAACGGAACGCCGGGTCACGATCGTGATGTTCACGTTCGCCGTTATCCTTTTTGGTTTTGTCTCCCTGGCCCGCCTCAAGGTCAACCTGCTGCCGGATCTCTCCTACCCCACGATCACCGTCCGCACCGAACTGACCGGCGCGGCCCCGCTGGAGATCGAGAATCTCCTGACCAAGCCGATCGAGGAAGCGGTGGGCGTGATCAAGAACGTCCGTCAGGTCCGCTCGGTATCGCGTTCCGATCAGTCCGACGTCACCCTCGAGTTCCTCTGGGGCACGGATATGGATATCGCCGGCGTCGAGGTGCGGGAGAAACTGGACATCCTGGAACTTCCGCGCGAAGCGAGCCGCCCCATGCTGCTGCGTTTCGACCCGTCCAGCGAGCCTATCCAGAGACTGGCGCTAGTGTACGACCCGGAGGCAGCTGCCCCGCCCGCCAGCGAGAAAAGTCTGCTGCAACTCCGCGCTCTGCGCCGGTTTGCGGAAGACCAGCTGAAGAATGATCTGGAGGCCATCGAGGGGACGGCCGCAATAAAAGTCAGCGGCGGTTTCGAGGACGAGATACAGATCCTTGTGGACGAGGACAAGCTCGCACAGCTCGGGATATCCATCGCGACGGTCGCCGGGCGGATCAGGGCCGAGAACGTCAACCTTTCCGGCGGTCGCCTGGAAGAAGGAGCGCAACGATATCTGGTCAGGACGATCAACGAATTCGAGTCCGTGGATCAGATCGCCAATTCCATTATCGCGACCCCCGGGGATCGACCGGTTTACCTGCGGGACGTGGCGACGGTCACCCGAGGATACAAGGAAAGGGAAGCGGTCACGCGGATCAATGGCCGGGAATCCGTTGAGCTGGCGGTTTACAAGGAAGGCGATGCCAATACGGTGCAGGTCGCCAGACGAATATCGGCCCGCGTAGATTCGGTGGACGAGCAGTTACCCCCGGGCACAGAGCTCAAGCTGGTCTACGACCAGTCCGTCTTCATCAGTCAGGCCATAGGCCAGGTCAAGTCGGCGGCCGTCATCGGCGGACTGCTTGCGATCCTGGTGCTTTATGCCTTCCTGCGTGATGCGCGGGCCACCTTCATCATCGGCGTCGCCATTCCCGTTTCGGTCATCGGCACCTTCCTGCTCATGTACGCGTCGGAGATCACGCTGAACATCATGTCCCTCGGCGGCATCGCGCTGGCGGTGGGACTGCTGGTCGACAACAGTATCGTGGTGCTCGAGAACATTGTCAGGAAAAAAGAGCAGGGGCTCGGCGTTCTCGAAGCCGCCCGAACCGGCACCAGCGAAGTGGCGATGGCCGTAACCGCGGCAACCCTGACGACGGTCGCCGTCTTTTTTCCCATGGTATTCGTATCAGGGATCGCGGGGCAGCTGTTCCGCGACCAGGCCCTCACGGTTACCTTCGCCCTGCTTTTCTCGCTGCTGGTGGCGCTGACGCTGATTCCCATGCTCGCAGCCATGGGCGGCAAGCCCCGTTTCACGGATATGGAGGCCGGCACTCCCCCCGGTCGATTCACCCGCATAACGGCAAGAATCATCGGCTGGATGGCGATTGTCTGCCGACTGGTCGGCAGGATCGTCGCCGTCCTGGTTCTGCCACTGGTCTGGGCCTTCCAGGGGCTCTACCAGGCGCTGGCCCGCGTCTATCCCGGATCCCTCCGATGGTCCCTTCACCACCGCTGGGTTGTACTTCTGATCGCTGCGGCATGCCTGGCCGGATCGATAATGCTGGTGCCCCGACTTGGATCCGAACTGATCCCCCAACTCGCCCAGGGGGAATTTTCGGTCAAGCTCAGACTCCCTCCCGGCACACCGCTGGAGGAGACCGACGAAGCTGCGCGACAGGTCTACGAAATCGCCAGGGATCTGCCCGGCGTCGCGCTGACATTCTCCGTGGCCGGGACCGGTAACCGGCTCGATGCCAGCCCGGTGGACGCCGGGGAGAATACCGGCGAGCTCAACGTCAAGCTCGTCCCCGGTGCAAGCCGCGAACAGGAGGATGAGGTGATCGGCGCAATGCGGGCCGGCCTGCAGCGCATAGCGGGGATCGACTACGAATTCAGCCGCCCGGCCCTGTTCAGCTTCCGGACCCCCCTCGAGATCGAAATCACCGGTTACGACCTGGAGGCTCTGAACGGCGTCGCGGCGGCGGTGGAAAGACAGCTGAACCAGTCCGATCGCTTCGCCGACGTGAAATCAACCGTCCAGGAAGGCAATCCCGAGATCCAGATCCTGTTCGATCACGAGCGGGCGGCCAGGCTCGGTCTGGTGGTCCGCGACGTGGCCGACGTCGTCGTCAGCAAAGTCCGTGGCGACGTCGCCACCCGATATACCTGGCGGGACAAGAAAATCGACGTCCTGGTTCGCAGCGTCGACACTCGGCAGGCATCGGTCTCGGAAATCGAGAACCTGATCGTAAATCCCGAAAGTGACCGACCGATTCCGCTGAAGGCTGTCGCAGACATTCAGGTTGCCATGGGACCGGCCGAAATTCGGCGGCGGGACCAGGCGCGAGTAGCCGTCATTTCCGCAAATCTCGGCTACGGGGATCTGGCGGCCGCCGTGGCCGAAGTGGGTACCATTCTGCGAAACACGCCGGTACCTGCAGATGTGGGCGCCAGCGTCTCGGGGCAGAGCGCGGAAATGGACGAATCTTTCCGTTCCATGATGTTCACGCTGGCCATGGCGGTGTTTCTCGTTTACCTGGTGATGGCCTCCCAGTTCGAGTCCCTGCTTCATCCTTTCGTGATCCTCTTCACTATCCCGCTGGCCCTGGTGGGTGCGATCCTTGCCCTGTATCTCACCGGCACCACAATCAACGTGGTGGTTTTCATCGGCCTGATCATGCTGGCCGGAATCGTCGTCAACAACGCCATTGTCCTGGTCGATCTCATCAATCAGCTCCGGGCGCAGGGCGCCGAAAAACTCCAGGCCATCATCGAGGGGGGACGCGCCCGCCTGCGGCCCATCATGATGACCACGCTGACCACAACACTCGGTCTCCTTCCCATGGCGCTGGGCTTCGGGCAGGGTTCCGAAGTCAGGGCACCAATGGCCATCACGGTGATCGGCGGCTTGCTCGTTTCCACGCTCCTGACCCTCTTCGTGATTCCGGTGGTGTACTCCATCCTCGACCGTAAACAGTGGGTGCAGGTAGCGAACAGCGCGCCGACCATCCAGGGTGCGGGCACGTGAAACACACGGAACTCGCGCTCAGGCGCCCCGTCACGACAGTGATGACCTTCGTGGCCCTGGCCCTGATCGGGCTGGTGTCGGTCAGACTTCTGCCGCTCGAGAAATTTCCCGACATACAGTTCCCCGGCATCTTCATTCAGGTGCCCTATCAGGGTTCAACACCGGAGGAAGTCGAGCGTCTCATCACCCGCCCGATCGAGGAGTCTCTGGCGACGCTCAGCGGTGTCGAGCGCATGCGGTCCACGTCGAGGCAGGATCAGGCAGAGATATTCCTCGAATTCGGATGGGACGAGGAAGTCAGCGCCAAGGGAATCGAGGCCCGCGCCAAGGTGGACGCGATACGCGGAGAACTGCCTTCGGACGTGGAACGAGTCATCATGTTCACCGGCTCCTTTGGCGATCAGCCGATTCTCAATCTGCGCATCTCCAGCGACCGCGACCTCTCCGATTCCTACGACATGCTGGATCGCAATCTCAAGCGACCCATCGAAAGGGTCGAGGGCGTCTCCCGGGTCGAGCTTTACGGAGTGGACCCCAAAGAAATCCGGATCCTGCTCAATGCCGACAGGGTCGCTGCCCATGGCGTGGACCTCAACGAGCTCCGCGCCCTCCTCGAAAAATCCAATTTCTCTGTAAGCGCGGGTCGCATGACCGAAGGGCACCAGAGATTCAGCGTACGGCCCATCGGCGAATTGTCCTCGCTGGAGGAAGTGCGAAACATCCTGGTTCGGGAGAACCTGCGACTCGGGGAAATCGCCGACGTGGCGCTGCACACCCCCGAGCGCAATTACGGCCGCCACCTGGACCGCTCCTATGCCATCGGGCTGGACGTGTTCAAGCAGCCTGGCGCCAACCTCGTTGACGTAGCCGATCGCGTACTGGAGACCGTGGAGGCCGCCCGCGACACGCCGCAGATGAGCGGCATCAACATCTTCGAGCTGGAGAGCCAGGCTCAGGGCGTCAAATCTTCGCTCTCGGACCTGCTCAAGTCCGGCACCATCGGCGCCGCCCTCGCCTTCCTGGTCCTTTTCCTGTTCCTGCGCCAGGGCGCCACCACGATCATCGTTGTCCTGTCCGTGCCCTTCTCCATTCTCATCACCCTGGGTTTCATGTACTTCCTGGACATCAGCCTCAACATCCTGTCGATGATGGGCCTGATGCTCGCGGTCGGTATGCTTGTCGACAACGCGGTCGTGGTGACGGAGAGCATTTTCCGTTACCGGCAAATGATGCCTGACGAACCCGTCAAGGCGACCCTCATGGGCGTCCGTGAAGTCGGTATCGCCGTGGTTGCAGGCACCGCAACCTCGATCATCGTTTTCGTGCCGATACTCTGGGGCACCCAGACCGACATTACGGTCTTTCTCACCCACGTCGCGGTCAGCATTGTGGTTGCCATGCTCGCGTCTCTGGTCATCGCGCAGACGCTGGTCCCCATGCTGGCGGCCCGGGTGCCTGCGCCCCCGCCGTCTTCTCCCTCGACCCGGATGGGCCGCCTGATCGAACGCTATGTTGGCGTGGTCCAGTGGACGCTGGACAAGCGCTGGAAGACCGCCGGCCTAACCGTTCTGATCCTGGCGAGTATCGCTGTGCCGATGAAGCTGGTCACCTTTGACACTTTCCCCCAGGAGGCCGGCCGCAAACTGTTCATGCAGTTCAATCTCGAAAACACCTTTCCCCTCGATCGGGTCAAGAAGTCCGTGGACACCTTCGAGGAATTCCTGTTCGAGCATCAGGAGGAACTCGACATACGTTCGGTGTACAGCTATTACGATCAGGGCCGGGCTCAAACGATGATTCTGCTGACCGAGGAGAATGTCGCCACCATCGCAACCTCCGAGGTCATTGATTTCATCGAGGAGAACATGCCCGAGATCGTCATCGGCAAACCAAGCTTCGATCTCGATCAGCAGGGAGGTCAGGAAGGTTTCAGCCTCCAGATCACCGGGGAGTCCACAGAGGAACTGGCGCGGCTCAGCCCGGAAGTCGTTCGTATCCTCCAGACGGTGGACAGCCTCGAGGATGTCACCTCAGATGTGGGTTCCGGAGAGTGGGAGATCCAGATTGTCGTCGATCGGGACCGGGCCTCCCAGGTCGGCCTGACCCCGGAGGACGTCGCCGGCGCAGTGTCCGTGGCGCTTCGCGGCCAGAAGCTGCGCGACTTCCGCAGCGATGACGGCGAGGTGGATGTGCGCCTGGCTTTCAGAGAGACGGATCGGCAAAGCCTCGAGCAGCTGGCTGATCTGCCCCTCTTCACGCCGACCGGTCAGCGGCTGCGACTGGGCTCCGTTGCGGATTTCAGAATCGAGCGAGCGGTGCAGGAGATCAAGCGCGTCGACCGCCGCACGGCGGCCGTGATTTCGGCCACCCTGGACGAGGTATCGCTGGACGAAATCAAACCCGAGATCGAGCGGCTGATGGAAAATTTCAATTTCCCGCCGGGATATTCCTGGAAATTCGGGCGCGGATTCGAGCGGAGCGACGAGACCCAGCAGATCATGGCGCAAAACATCCTCCTGGGGATCGCGCTTATATTCATCGTCATGGCTGCTCTTTTCGAATCGACCCTGTATCCGCTGTCGATCATCACCTCGATTGCATTCTCGATCGTCGGGGTTTTCTGGTTCTTCCTGCTTACGGGCACGACGTTCTCGTTCATGGCCTCCATCGGCATCATGATCCTGATAGGCGTGGTAGTGAACAACGGGATCGTTCTCGTGGACCACATCAACAACCTGCGCCACGAGGGAATGCCCAGGGACGCCGCTATTCTGCAGGCTGGCAGAGACCGACTGCGGCCAATCCTGATGACGGTTGCAACGACAATTCTCGGACTGCTGCCCCTGGCGATCAGTACGACGAAGGTTGGCGGTGACGACGTGGGTTCGCCGCCCTACTTCCCCATGGCAAGGGCCATTATCGGCGGCCTGGGCTTCTCAACCCTGACGTCCCTGATCCTGGTGCCGTACCTGTATGCGGTGCTGGACGACCTGCGGCGATGGGGACGGAAGGTGATGCAGGTATCTCGCGGCACAGCCGCGACGCGGGCAGCGACCGGCGGCGAATGAGCTAGCGCAGAAAGACTTCGTAGATATCCCAGTACTCGTCCATAAGAACGTTTGTCCTGGGACCGGCCAGCACCGAGCCTGTCAACATGCCGTCGAGAGAAGAGGCGGCAGGCACCGTATCCTCGCCGTTGCGGAATTCCGCATGGCGCCGAATCTCCAGAGCCATTTCCTTCAGGCCCTCGGCTTTCAGATGGCTGTCCTTGAGGCCGAGCGTCAACTGCTGGATCTTGTCGATGAGGTGAGTGCAGTCCTTCTCTGAGCCGTACTTCAGATCCTGGATAGGCCGGGTCACCGCTTCACGGGCCAGGCGCGCTATGTTGCCTTCGGAGAAATATGCGTACAGATGCTGCGCGTAGGCGATCACCGCAATATTCACAATACGACGGCCCTCGACACTCAGCCCGGGAAATTCTGGTCGGGGCTCGCTCTCGATCTTGATCCGGCGATCGAATAATTCCTCGATCCGCGTCCTGGCGCTTGCGTGCTCCGATTTTCTCTCGCCCAGGCGCGCAGCCACCTCCCGCCGACGGAAGTAATTCCAGAAACCTCGCAAGCGGGACTCCCGGCTTTCCAGTCCCCCTATCTCACCGGCGATTTCGTCGGCCTCGTCTTTGACCCTTCGAATGAGATCATTGATCTCGTCCATTCGATGGGCGCGATCCTTGTTGAAATTCTGCAGCTGTTTCTTGCGCTCCCGGTCCTCCTGCTGCTTGCGGAGTTCCTCGGCGAATACGCCCAGCTGGTCGAAACACGCCCGCCATAGTGAGCGCAGCTGAAAATAGACCAGGCCGTTATAGCCTGCTTCCGGTTTAGCCATCAGGCGCTCGATGGCCTCCAGACGTTCCTCCGCCCGGCGGGTGGAGGCCTCCGCGTTCTTAAGCTTCTCCTCGAGGGAATGAAATTCCTGCTGGAGCGCCTGGTGAGCCTTCTTCAGCTGGGCACGGTTCCGGAACAGCTCCACCAGCCGGTCGTCGAAACCGCTCTTGTTTTCCCTGGCTGCCATTGCCAGTCCACCGAGCATTTTTACCACTCCAGGGCAGGCGCGGCAGGGCCCGCCGAAGCCAGATTATGTCGCAATACTCTAGGACAGTTGACGCGGCAGGAGCTTGAACCGCGTCACGAAATCGCAATGTCTTCCGAGGAAGGGAAGAAGCGATGGCCCTTGTCTACGCAATACTCGAGCCATTTGTTCAACATGACATTGCGTGTCCAGCGCCGTGACAGCTCGGCGCCGGGGCGGGTATCGAATTCTTTCAACGCGGCGTGCCTGTGGTGGCGGGTGCAGGCCATGGCCTCGGCCATGAGAGCGTCATGATAGATGCGCACCAGCAGGTCCGGATCCGCCACGCGCTCGCCGCACTCGTCGAAGTAATAGGTCAGACGAACGGTAGTCGTGTACCGACTGCGGTCTACCAGGAGCATATGAAGAGGCAGATCGTCGGGGGGCGCCGAGACCCGGGCACCGTCGATACCGCAGGGCTCGGGCAGCAGCCAGCCCAGCCTGATGTAGTTGCTCTCGTAGAGCGACATCAGGGCTCCGAAGCTGCCGGGGCGCGCGGCCCGCGGAAGACACAGCAGGCTGTCTGCTATCATTTGGCGAATATAACACAGCAAATCGTGCACCTATGCCGTCCCGGTCGCACCTGTGAAAACCGTTTCCGTCAGCACCCGCCCGTACCCCGATCAGAAACCCGGGACTGCCGGGCTGCGCAAAAAGGTGGCCGTTTTCGAGCAGTCCGGCTACCTGGAAAATTTCCTCCAGAGCATTATCGACGCCGCCGGCGGCTTCGAAGGCAAAACGCTTGTCGCCGGGGGTGACGGCCGGTACTACAACGACCAGGCCATTCAGAGTCTCGCGCGAATCGCTGCCGGTAACGGCGTCACCCGATTGATCATCGGACAGGGCGGACTGCTGTCCACGCCGGCGGCGTCACACCTGGTGCGTATTCGAAAAGCGGCAGGCGGCTTTCTTCTCACAGCCAGTCACAACCCCGGCGGTCCCGACGGGGACTTCGGCATCAAGTTCAACAATGCATCCGGCGGCCAGGCATCCGAGAGCCTGATGGACTCGGTGTACCGTCACGCAACGACTATCGATCGATACCTGGAAGCGGACATCGGCGAGGTGGACCTGGACCGACTCGGTGAATCCCGATACGGGAGCATGACCGTCGAAATCGTCGACCCGGTGGCAGATTACGCCAACCTGATGGAGCACATTTTCGACTTCGACCGGATCCGGGCCCTGCTTGCCGGCGGATTCACGATCCGGTTCGACGCCATGAATGCCGTGACGGGACCCTACGCCCTGGAGATACTGCACAGGCGTCTCGGCGCTCCCGTATCATCGATTATCCACGCGAATCCCGAGCCTGATTTTGGCGGCGGGCACCCGGACCCGAATCCCGTTGATGCCGCGGATCTCGTTCGCCTGATGAACGGGCCTTCAGCCACCGGCCTGGCTGCGGCATCTGACGGAGACGGGGACCGGAACATGATCGTCGGTCCGGGAATGGTCGTTTCGCCCGGCGACAGTCTGGCCATCATGGCGGCGCTGGCGGACAAGATTCCTGGCTACCGGTCCGGGCTGGCCGGAGTCGCCCGATCCATGCCCACCAGCCGCGCCGTGGACGAGGTGGCCCGCGTACTCGGGATCCCCTGTTTCGAGACTCCAACCGGATGGCGCTTCTTCTGTAATCTGCTCGATGCCGGTCGCGTGGACCTTTGCGGGGAAGAAAGCTTCGGCACCAGTTCCAGCCATGTCCGCGAGAAAGACGGCCTCTGGGCAGTGCTGTTCTGGCTCAATATCCTGGCCGCCACAGGCAAATCCGTGCCGGAAATCGTGACGGAGCACTGGCGCCGTTTTGGTCGCAATGCCTTCAACCGGGAGGACTACTTCATCGCCGAGGCCGAAATCGGCACCCGGCTGATGGGAAACCTGGAAAGATCGGTGAAAGGCCTGACCGGCCGAGCCGTTGCAGGTCGCGTTGTCGATCGCGCCGACGTCTTTGAGTACCACGACCCTGTCGACGGTAGTGTTTCGGGTCACCAGGGAGTACGCGTATTCCTCGACGACGGTTCGAGGATCGTTTACCGGCTGTCGGGCACGGGCACCAGCGGCGCAACGCTCCGGGTCTACCTGGAGCGACGGATCCGGGACGGCCGACTCCTGGTGGAACAGGCAGCGATCCTCAACGCACCGCTGTCGGAAGGGGCCCGGGAAATCGCGGACATCACCCGGCGAACGGGTTTGGACAAGCCGACTTCGGTGGTCTAGGTATCGCCCTGCTCGCTGCCGTTTCGCTCCAGCAGGCCCTTGTTGTGAAGAATAGTGCTGGCAATCTCCTCGATGGAACATTCGGAGGTGTCCAGATAGGGGATGCCGTTCTTCCGGAACAGCGCCTCGGCTGATCGCAGCTCGAAATTGACCTGCTGGGCCGAGGCATAACGGCTGCCTGGCCGTCGTTCCCCCCGTACCTGCTGCAGCCTTTCGGAGGAAATGGTCAAACCATAGACCTTGTCACGGAATTCCTGCAGCGTTTCAGGCAGCCTGCCCGTCTCGAACTCTTCGTCGGCCAACGGATAGTTGGCCGGGAAAACGCCGTAATGCAGAGCCAGGTAGAGACAGGTCGGCGTCTTCCCCGAGCGGGAAACGCCGGTGAGAATAACGTCGGCCCGATGGTAATTTCGGGTGTTGGCCCCGTCATCGTTTTCCAGGGCGAAGTTCATGGCGTCGATCCGACGCGTATAGGCACTGCTGTTGGGCATGCCATGGGCCTTGCCCACGGTATGTGTGGAACGCAGTTCCAGTTCCTTCTCGAGCGGTCCGATAAAGGCATCGAAAAAGTCGAGAAGCAGGCCACGGCTTTCGCTCAGAACCGCCCGCAAATCGTCCTCCACGAGAGTGGCGAAAACGATCGGGCGGCTGCCCTCGACTTCGGCGGTCAGATTGATCCGGTTAACCGTTGCCCTCGCCTTGTCAATGCTGTCGATAAATGGCACAGTGACGCTGCGAAATCTCAGACCGTCGAACTGCGTCATGAGACTGTGCCCAAGGGTCTCGGCAGTGATTCCCGTCTGGTCTGAAACGAAGAAAATTGTTCGATGACTCATCACTCGACCCGCGGCATGGCATATCGCTCGACCGCGGGCATTTTGCATTTGTGCCGCGCTAAAACCAAGGGGGCGATCCGTGAAGCCATACATACTGCGGCTTGATGAACTGGGCATGGGCGACGTCGAGCGCGTGGGAGGCAAGAACGCCTCTCTCGGCGAAATGATTTCCAACCTGGAGAACCTCGGCGTCACGGTACCGGGCGGGTTCGCGACCACAGCCGATGCCTATCGGGATTTTCTCGCCCAGGACGAGCTGGCTGACCGAATCCAGAAAAGTCTGGATGGGCTGGACGTGGACGACGTGGACAAACTGGCTGAAACGGGCCATCAGATTCGCACCTGGATCCGCCAGACGCCGCTGCAACCGCGCCTGCACGAGGAGCTGACCAGGGCCTGGGAATCCATGGCCGGGGATCGAAAAATCGCCGTCGCGGTCCGCTCGTCGGCCACCGCGGAGGATCTCCCCGAGGCATCTTTCGCCGGTCAGCAGGAAACCTATCTGAACGTCAGCGGGCTGGATAACGTCATCAAGGCGGTTCACGAGGTATTCGCGTCTCTTTTCAACGATCGAGCCATCGCCTACCGGGTCCATCAGGGATTCGAGCACGGCCTGGTGGCTCTTTCCGCCGGCATACAGCACATGGTCCGCAGCGACATCGGCGCGAGCGGGGTCATGTTTACCCTGGACACCGAGTCCGGGTTCCGGGACGTGGTCTTTATCACTTCGGCCTGGGGCCTGGGGGAAACTGTGGTGCAGGGGGCCGTCAACCCGGACGAACATTACGTTTACAAGCCCTCGCTGCGCTCGGATCGTTATCCCATACTCCGGCGCACTCTCGGAGCGAAAGCCATCAAGATGGTTTACGGCGGCGAAGACGGTCCCACCCGGACCGTGGAAGTGCCGGCGGAGGACAGACAGCGTTTCTGCCTGACGGACGAAGACGTCATCGAACTGGCCCGACAGGCCCTGGTGATCGAGGACCATTACGGCTGCCCCATGGACATCGAGTGGGGCAAGGACGGTGACGACGGGACTCTGTACATACTCCAGGCACGCCCGGAAACAGTCCAGAGCCGCAGAGGCTCCGTGGAGCGGTTCCAGCTCAAGGGCCAGGCAGCGATCGTCATCACGGGCCGCAGTATCGGTCACAA
>JASFOT010000005.1:0-17535 GCA_050116375.1 Gammaproteobacteria bacterium
CGCGGCGCGAAAGGCAGTGCCGACCCGCTCAACAAGCTGCTGACAGGAATCAAACGCGCCGGAGATCTGCCGACGAAGATCGGTGAATGCCTGTTGCTCCCGGAACCTGAGGATATGAACGCTCGACGCCTGCTGGTGGTCGGGTGCGGAGATTCGAAGAAATTCTGCGTGAAACAGTACCGTCAGGTCGTTTCCGCGGCGATCAGGCAGCTGCAAAAGCTGGGCGCGGCCGACGCCGTCCTCATGCTGGCTCCAGCGGAACTCGACCCGTACGGCAGGGCGCGGCATGCAGTCGAAAGCGCCGGCAACGTGCTCTACCGGTTCGACGAACTCAAGAGCGGCAAGAAGGATCCGAAACCAAAACTGGCGCGGATCGGCGTTCACCTGGACTCTTCCGGGGGCCGGGCCCGGGCCGAGAGAGGTATTGAACACGGTCGAGCCATTGCCGAGGGGTCTTCTGTCGCCCGACGACTGGCCGATCTGCCTGCCAACCGCTGCACACCATCCTACCTGGCCTCGTTCGCCCGCAAACTGGCCGCAGATACCCGACGCATGAAGGCAACGATCCTCAGCGAAGCGCAGATGAAAAAACTCGGAATGGGGGCCCTGCTGTCCGTGACCGCGGGTGCGGACGAACCCGCCAAACTGATCGTCCTCAACTACCGGGGCAAGCCGGGCGGCAGGACCGTGGCGCTGGTAGGCAAGGGGGTGACCTTCGATTCCGGCGGGGTTTCCCTGAAACCACCTCCCGGAATGGACGAGATGAAATTCGACATGGGAGGCGCTGCCGGCGTGCTCGGCACGATGGCGGCAATCGGTCGCCTGCAGCCGGCCATCAATGTCGTCGCAATTGTGCCCGCCTGCGAAAACATGCCCAGCGGGAGGGCGACGCGGCCGGGGGACGTGGTCCGGTCAATGTCGGGCAAAACCGTGGAGATCCTCAATACCGATGCCGAGGGACGCCTGATTCTCTGCGACGCGCTGACTTACAGCCGCCGATTCAAGCCGCACGTGGTCATCGACGTCGCCACCCTGACGGGCGCCTGCGTGATCGCGCTGGGACATCACATCAGCGGGCTGATGACAGAGAACGATGATCTCGCAAAAGCGCTGCTGAACGCCGGAACGAAATCGGAGGATCCGGCGTGGCGGCTTCCCCTCGGCGAGGAATACGACAGGTCCCTGAAGAGCAATTTTGCCGACTTCGCCAATGTGGGCTCGCGGGAGGGCGGCGCCATCGTGGCCGGGTGTTTCCTCGCCCGCTTCACAGAAGGACTGCAGTGGGCACACCTGGATGTCGCCGGCACTGCCTGGCGGACAGGCTCGGAGAAAGGGGCCACCGGCCGGCCGGTCCCCTTGCTGGTTCAGTATCTTCTCGACAGCGTCTGATCAGTTAATGGTCCGCGACAGATGACCCGGGTTGATTTCTATATCCTGTCGGCCGGCGGCAGCCAGCACCGCGCCGTCTTCGCCTGCCGACTGGCCGAGAAAGCCGTGGGTCACGGCATGAGCACCTATATCCATACCGCCGGTCCGGCAGAGACCAGCCGGATGGACGATCTCCTCTGGACCTACAGGGATGGCAGCTTTCTCGCGCACCTGACGATAGAAGATGCGGAACGTTCGGATCCGGAGGGTCGAACTCCGGTCCTGCTCGGACATGGCGAGTCCCCGGGAAATCAGGAGGGCTTGCTGATAAACATGTCCACGGAAGTTCCTACTTTCTTCAGTCGATTCAGCAGGGTGGCGGAGATCGTCGCCGGTGACGATGACGAAAGAAAAACGGCCCGCGAACGCTTCCGTTTCTACCGGGACAGGGGCTACCAGATGAACACCCATAACCTGTGAGACATAATCATTGGCCCGGCAGCGTGAAACCCCTGATGTCAGTGTCCCGGTTCTCGAAAAGCCGGTGACCGCGGACGATATCGAACTGCCGATCCTGACAGATCCCGCCGGAGAGTCCGCGACCGGGCTCACCGACAAACAGCTGGCGGTCATTCAGGCGGAACTCACCTCTCTCACCCGGGAACTCACGGACTCTTTGCTTGACAGCGCAATGCGGGACATGGAGGCGGCGTTGTTCGAGACGGTTTCCAACCGCCTCCGCGACGAGCTGCCGACGCTGATAGAGCGTGTTCTCCGGGACAATCTCAAACCGGTCGACTGAGCGCCACGGAGCGGCCCCTTCGATATAATCCCGGGCCGACGCCATAATCCCGGGCCGACGCCGCGCAGCACCAAGGACCCTTCCGGATGGACAAGACCTACAGTCCCGAGCAAATCGAGAATCGTATCTACCGATTCTGGGAGGAGACCGGCTGTTTTGCGCCATCGGGTCGCGGTCCGGCGTACTGCATCATGATCCCCCCGCCGAACGTGACGGGAACCCTCCACATGGGCCACGCCTTCCAGGACACGATCATGGACAGCCTTATCCGGCTGCACCGGATGCGCGGTTACGACACGCTCTGGCAACCGGGTACGGACCACGCGGGCATCGCGACCCAGATGGTGGTGGAGCGTCAGCTCAACGCGGAGGGTCTGACCCGGACTGGCATCGGCCGCGAGGCCTTTGTCGAGAGAGTGTGGCAGTGGAAGGAACAGTCGGGCGACACCATCGGTCGGCAGCTCCGCCGCCTGGGCTCATCGGTGGACTGGAACCGGGAGAGGTTTACCATGGACGAGGGCCTTTCCCGGGCCGTCACCGAAGTGTTCGTCAGACTCTACGAGGAGGGCCTGATTTACCGCGGCAAGCGGCTCGTCAACTGGGACCCGGTGCTGCACACGGCATTGTCGGACCTCGAGGTCCTTTCCCAGGAAGAGTCGGGGCACCTCTGGCATTTCCGGTATCCCCTTGCTGACGGCGACGGTCACCTGGTGGTCGCGACGACGAGACCCGAAACAATGCTCGGGGATACGGCCGTGGCCGTGAACCCCGAAGACGAGCGTTATCGGGATCTGGTCGGCCGACAGGTCCGCCTGCCCCTGGCCGATCGTCTGATTCCCATTATTTCCGACGACTATGTGGATCCGGAGTTCGGCAGCGGCTGCGTCAAGATCACGCCGGCTCACGACTTCAACGACTACGAAATCGGTCAGCGACACGATCTGGACATCATCAACATCTTCGACATCGACGCCGCGACAAATGACAACGTTCCGGAAGCGTATCGGGGCATGGACCGCTTTGAGGCCAGACGTCGTGTCGTCGATGCCCTGAACGACCTGGGCCTGGTGGAGAAAATAGAGGATCACCGGATGATGGTCCCGCGCGGTGACCGCAGCGGCGCCGTGGTCGAGCCGTATCTCACGGATCAGTGGTATGTGCAGGTGGAATCACTGGCCGCTCCCGCGATTGAGGCCGTGGAGGACGGGCGCATCGAGTTCGTGCCCGAAAACTGGTCCAAAACCTACTTCGAGTGGATGCGAAACATTCAGGACTGGTGTATCAGCCGGCAGCTGTGGTGGGGGCACCGCATTCCGGCCTGGTATGACGGTGACGGCAATGTTTACGTGGCGCGCAGTGAAGAAGAGGCGGTGGCCCTGGCGGAAACGGGCCAGGGCACCCGCGTCGAGCTTCGCCAGGACGAAGACGTTCTGGACACCTGGTTCTCATCGGCACTTTGGCCCTTCTCGACCCTGGGCTGGCCGGAGAAGACCCCCGAGCTGTCGCGTTATTACCCCACTAGCGTCCTGGTGACCGGCTTCGACATCATCTTTTTCTGGGTCGCCCGGATGATCATGATGGGCATGAAATTCATGGACGACGTGCCGTTCCGCCAGGTCTATATCCACGGACTCATCCGTGATAACGATGGACAGAAAATGTCCAAGTCCAAGGGCAACGTGCTGGACCCGCTGGACCTGATCGACGGAGTAGACCTGGAAACCCTGGTCAGCAAGAGGATTTCCGGGCTGATGCAGCCCCATCTTGCGGAGCGGATCGAGAAAGCCACCCGGGAACAGTTCCCCGACGGAATTCCGGCTTTCGGCACCGACGCCCTGCGCTTCACGTTCGCGGCTCTCGCGACAACGGGACGCGATATTCGTTTCGATCTCGCACGGGTCGAGGGCTACAGGAATTTCTGTAACAAGCTCTGGAACGCCTCCCGCTATGTGATCATGAACACCGAGGACATGGATTGCTCGTCCGACGGTGAAATCGAACTCAGCCTGGCGGATGAATGGATCCGCTCCCGGCTCGGCCGCACGATCCGCGCGGCGCTGGAATCGTACGAGATCTATCGGCTGGATCTGGTGGCAAAAGCGCTCTACGAATTTACCTGGAACGAGTTCTGCGACTGGTATCTGGAGCTTTCGAAACCGATTCTCCAGTCGGAGGACAGTTCCGCGGCGGAACAGAGAGGAACGCGACGGACCCTGGTGCAGGTGCTCGAGGCGCTTCTGCGACTGATGCATCCCATCATGCCTTTCATCACGGAGGAAATCTGGCAGCGGGTCGGATCACTGGCCGGCGCCGACGGCGAGACGATCGCGTTGCAGCCTTATCCCCAACCGGAGGATTACCCGCTGGCCGAAGACGCCGAGGAAGAGCTGGACTGGGTCAGGGATTTCGTCCTGGGCGTGCGCCAGATTCGCGGCGAAATGAAAATCCCCCCAGGCCGGGAAGTGCCGGTTCTGCTGCAGGGGCCCTCCGACCGGGATCTGGAATTACTGGAGCGCCACCGCCGTTTTCTGACGCGTCTGGCGCGGCTCGGCACGGTGACGGCGCTGAAGCCGTCCGAGGAACCGCCCCCGTCGGCGACGGCGCTGCTGGGCGAGACCCGGATACTCGTGCCCATGGCGGGTCTGATTGACGTGGAAAAAGAACTTCAGAGACTCCGGCGCCAGCGGGAGAAACTGGGGCTGGACCTTGACAAGGCCACCCGCAAGCTGGCGAACGAGAATTTCGTAGCCAACGCCCCCCCGGCGGTCGTCGAGAAGGAGCGATCGCGAACGGAGGAGCTCCGGGGAGCCATCAGCCAGATCGACGAACAGCTCGAGACCATCGGCAGCCTCGGAGGCGCCTGACGCATGCATGACGAATTCATTTTGAACGGCGCGACCGCCGAGGTGACCGACCAGTTGGGACAGCTCGACAAGGCTGTCGAGGTCCTCAATGGCATCATCCTCGGGAAAGCGGTCCAGGTCCGTCTGTGCCTCGCGTGCATGCTGGCCGGGGGTCACCTTCTGATCGAGGATATTCCCGGTGTCGGCAAGACAACGCTTGCCCACGCCCTGGCCCGGATTATGGGCCTGAGCTACCAGCGCATCCAGTTCACCAGTGATCTGCTGCCCGCGGACATCACCGGCGTGTCCGTCTACGACCGGGGCCAGAACAAGTTCAGGTTTCATCCGGGACCCATCTTTTCCAACCTGGTACTCGCCGACGAGGTCAACCGGGCCACACCCAAGACCCAGAGCGCTCTACTGGAGGCGATGGAGGAAGGCCAGGTTACGGCGGATGGAGAGACTCACATGCTCCCTCGTCCCTTCTTTGTGGTCGCGACCCAGAATCCCACCTACCAGATCGGAACCTTTCCCCTGCCCGAATCCCAGCTCGACCGGTTTCTGATGAGGATACGTCTCGGCTACCCGGGCCCGAAGATGGAGCGGGAGCTGCTCAAGGGGGAAGATCGAAGAAAACTCCTGGAGGCTTCCTCTCCTGTTATAAGCCCGGACCTGATCGGTGAACTGCAGGTGCGTGTCACGAGAGTGTTTGCATCGGAGGCCCTGCTGGATTATCTGCAGGCGATCGTCCGCAACACGCGCGAGCAAACGGAGTACGAATCCGGCCTGTCCCCGAGGGCCGCGTTGTCGCTGCTGCGTTCGGCCCAGGCTTGGGCGATGCTGCATCACAGGGACGCGGTATTGCCGGAGGATCTGCAGGCTGTTTTGCCGTCGGTGGTAGGCCATCGCCTCAGATCCCGGCAGGACAGTGGCGGCGCGGACCCGGAACGGATCGCCCGTCAGCTGCTGGAGTCCGTTCCCATCCCCTGATGGCGAAACTTCGGCGCAAGCTCGACCGCCCTTTGCTATGGATTCAGGAGCGGGCAAGACGCTGGGCACGGCGACGACAGGGCATTGACGCCGATCCGACCACGCTAAATCGGCGCCGGACCTATATCCTGCCCACCGGGCTCGGCATGGGATTCGGATTCGTGCTGTTCGCCATGCTGCTGGCCTCCATGAATTACAACAGCAGCATGGGATTCGGCCTGACTTTCCTGCTGACCAGCCTGGCACTGGTCGCCATGCACTGGTGTCACCAGAACCTCACCGGCCTCATCATCCGCGGCTACCGGGTGCGGCCGGCCTTCGCCGGTCAGCCGCTGGCGCTGGAGATGATCGTGGAGAACCCTTCTCTGACGGCCCGGTACGAGCTGATCTTTCAGTGGCAGCATGGGAGTGCGGAACCAATGGATCTTCCGCCGCGGGAGTCGTCGGTCCTCCGGATCGAGATCCCCACCCGTCGGCGGGGACGGATCCAGGTCGAGGCCATCCGTGTTTCCACCCGTTTTCCTTTCAGCCTGTTCACGTGCTGGGCCTGGCTGCACCCGGATCTGTCCGGCGTTGTCTATCCCGCCCCCGCGCCCCGGGGGGAACCGCCGCCACCCGACAGCACCGACGTGGGCGGCGCCCAGGATGACAGTCGCGGAGAGGACGACTTCGCCGGTCTGAGAGCCTTTCGAGCCGGCGATTCACCCCGCCACGTCGCCTGGAAGGCCGCTGCCAGGGGGGGCGAACTTCCGGTGAAACAGTTTGCGGGCACCGACGTGACCACACACTGGCTGGACTGGTCTGCCCTGGAGGGACAGGGCACCGAGGCCCGACTGTCGCGACTATGCCGATGGATCATAGACGCCCACTCGGAAGGTCATGCCTACGGCCTCAGGCTTCCGGAAGACGAGTTCCCGCCGTCGGTCGGACGGCGCCACCGACACCGGTGTCTCACCGCCCTGGCGGATTTCCGCTCTGCCGGAGATCCTCGTGATTGACCGCAGGGCAAGACTGATACAGCTCGGCTGGTGCATCGCCGCCGTCAGCGTCAGCGTGGCGCCGCACCTCTCCCGGATGCCCGTGTGGATCAACGGTCTCACCGCAGCCTGCATTGCGTGGCGGCTTCTGGCGGCGCTTCGCGGCTGGAGACCGCTGTGGCGATGGTTGCGGATACTGCTGGCCGTGGCCGTGTTCTTCGCTGTCTATGCAACCTATGGCACCGTCAACGGGATCGAGGCCGGCAGCGCCCTGTTGATCGTGATGATGGACATGAAGCTGCTTGAAACCAACCGGAAACGGGACTTCCAGGTGCTCATGTTCATCGCCTATTTTCTGGTGCTGGCACAGCTTCTGTTTGAACCGGCTCTCTGGACGCTGGCCTACCTCATCGTCTCGGTCTGGATCACTACCGTCGCCCTGCTCCAGGTCGTTCGGGTATCCACGCCTCTCCCGGGGGTGACGGCGGGTCGTCTGGTAGCCCGGATGATGGTGTACGCCCTGCCCCTCATGGCGGTCCTTTTCCTGCTCTTTCCCCGGGTTCCGGGACCCTTCTGGGCCATGCCGACGCGCAGCGGCTCGGCCAGTACCGGGCTGGACGACCAGATGTCCCCCGGCAGCATCAACGCGCTTAGCCTGTCGGACGAAGTGGCGTTCAGGGTGAGCTTTCAGGATAAGGTGCCTCCGCCGGACCAGCGCTACTGGCGGGGACCGGTGCTCCACGAGTTCGATGGAGCTACCTGGCGAGAGGCGGGCCGCATGCCCATGGCCCGCACGGCCGTCGACGCTCGCGGCGAGGCGGTTCGCTACCGGATCACCATGGAACCCCACGATCGACCCTGGCTTCTGGCGATGGATTTTCCGCAGACCTGGGCCGGAGTCCGGGCTTTCCTGACTTTCGACTACAAGCTGGTGGCGCGCAGACCGGTAGACCAGCTGACGGCCTACGAAGTGCTGTCCTACCCCGGAGCCGTCATCGACGCGGATCTCAGCGACTGGGTCAGGTCGTGGAGCCTGCAGCTGCCTGAAGAAAGAAATCCGCAGGCGGTGAACCTGGGCAGAACGCTGCGGGTCCAGCACGGGTCCGACTGGGAAGTCGTGAATGCCGCGCTCAGGAATTTCAACAGCGAGGATTTCGTTTATACGCTGCGTCCCAGGGCCCTGATCGGTGCCGATCCCGTTGACGAGTTTCTTTTCGAATCCCGCCGCGGTTTCTGCGAACATTATGCATCCGCCTTCACGGTCCTGATGCGCGCCGCCGGTGTTCCCGCGCGGGTGGTCACCGGCTATCAGGGCGGAGAACTCAATCCGATCAACAATCAACTCACGGTGAGACAGTCCGACGCCCACGCCTGGTCCGAGGTCTGGATCAGCGGCCAGGGCTGGGTGCGCGTGGACCCGACGGCCGCCGTGGCTCCCGACCGTATCGAGCTGGGACTGGCGGACTCAGTATCTGCTGCCGACGCCGCCCCCGGACTGTTTCTCCGGCGTATTCCCTTTCTACAGGGCCTGCGCCAGAGCTGGGACGCCATCGACAGCGCCTGGAACGAGTGGGTTCTTGGCTACGGACCCGATCGACAGCTGGCTCTGCTCAGGAGCCTCGGAGTCGGCGATCCGGACTGGCGGTCCCTGGCGGCCGCCATGACAGGCGCACTGGCGGTCTTGCTGACCGGTCTGGCGGCGTGGCTCGGCTGGCGGTATCGCCCTCCCGGACCGGACGAGTTGCAGCGTCTGTACCGGGTGTTTCTCAGGCGCCTGGACCGGCGCGGAGTCCGGCGAAAGCCCTGGGAAGGACCGCTGGATTTCTCGGTTCGCGCCGCTGGCGCCTGCCCCGCTTACGCGGGGGCAATCCACCGGATCACCACCAGCTATCTCCGTCTCCGATACGGCCCCCAGCCCGATGAAAGCGAACTGCAGCGGATGCGCGGGCTGCTGCGCTCCTTCCGCCCCTAGTTTCGGTATCCGTCCTCCATCTCGGCGGCCGCCCGACTGCCAGCCTCTACGTCGACCCGCCACAGCAGATAACCTCCGGCGAAGAACAGCAGATTCAGTGACAGGATACTGTCACGCTCATCCGCCCCCGCAATGAGTACCGGGGTGATCGCCATCAATATCGGACCCAGAATGGCAGCAAACTTACCCACCATGTTGAAGAAGCCGAAGAACTCCGCTGTCTTGGACACGGGAATGAGTCTGGCATACAGCGACCGGCTGAGGCTCTGCACGCCGCCCTGGACCAGACCGACGGCGACGGCGAGAACGTAGAAGTCCCCGCTATCTGTCAGCCACCTCCACGCATAGACAAGCGCGAGCACATACACAGCCAATCCGATCAGAATTCCGCGCCGGGGCCCAATGCGCTTGCCCAGCCAACCGAAAAACAGCGCCGCCGGAAAAGCGACGAATTGCGTTACCAGCAAGGCCAGCATGAGATCGGCCGCCGGCAGGCTCAGAATCCTGTCGCCGAAAAACACGGCCGTCTTGATGACAGTGTTTACGGCATCGATGTACAGCCAGTATCCCAGCAGAAAGAGGAAAAGCACTTTCAATTGCCGGACTTCGCGAAATGTCCCTATCAATTGGGCGACACCTTCCCGCACGGCCTCCAGACGGGAAGCCTTGCGCGGGGTCGGCGTTTCCCGCACGGAGACCAGCAGGGGAATGGTAAAGACAGCCCACCAGAGGCTCACGGATAAGAATGACGCCTTGACCGCGACGCCTGCGTCCGGAAGCCCGAACATCTCGGGATCGTTCACCATCATGACGTTGAGCGCGAACAATAGTCCGCCGCCAACGTAGCCCAGGCCATAACCGAATGCCGAAACCAGATCGAATTCGTCCTCCCTGGAAACGTCGACCAGCATCGAATCGTAGAACACGTTGGCTCCGGAGAAGCCCACCGTGCCCAGGGCATAAAGCAGCAGCCCCATCTGCCACTCGCCGGCCTGAACCCAGGCCATGGCCGCGGTCATCACCACGCCGAGCATGGCGAAGGTGGCCAGAAATTTCTTGCGGTTGCCACCGCGATCCGCAATGGCTCCCAGGATCGGTGCCGAGATGGCGACGAGAATGCTCGATCCCGCCAGCGTCATGTTGAACCAGAACTGGGAATCCTGGGTGCTGAGGTCTTTGCTGAGAAAGCTGTAGAAGGCCGGGAAAAACCCGGCCATCACGGTGGTCGCAAAGGCAGAATTTCCCCAGTCGTACAGAGCCCAGCCCAGAACCGGCTTGCGCAAAAGAATCTTGGACATGACTGCTCGCTCTCCGGGCGGCTTGGCGTATTGGAATCTGGCCGTCACTATACCGGCCGGAAACCCCACCGGAAACGTCAGGCGACTATCTGCTCCCGGGTCGGAAGGAATGCAATTTCCGGCCAGCGCTCCTCTGTCAGGCTCAGGTTGACCCGGGAGGGTGCGATATAAACGAGGCAGTCGCCATGATCCCGGGCGAGGTTCTCCGAGGCCTTGCGCTCGAACTCACTCAGTCGGGACGGATTGTCTGCCCGAATCCAGCGGACGGTGACGACGGGAACACTTTCGAAAACACACTCCACCCCGTATTCGGCCCGGAGCCGGTAGGCCACCACGTCAAACTGCAGCGGTCCGACAGCGCCGAGAATAAGGTCATTTCGGCTCAGCGGCCTGAACAGCTGTGTGGCACCCTCCTCGCAGAGCTGGTCCAGTCCCTTGTGGAGAGCCTTGGTCTTGAGCGGATCCTTGAGCACCGCTCGCCTGAAGAGTTCCGGCGCGAAATTCGGGATGCCGGTGAAATGCAGATCCTCGCCCTGACTGAAGGTATCGCCAATGTTGATGGTGCCGTGATTGTGGAGTCCCAGGATATCCCCGGGCCAGGCTTCCTCCGCCTGCTGACGGTCCGACGCCAGGAACGTCAGCGCGTCTGCCACTCTCAGCTCCCGCCCGGTTCTGACATGCCGGAGCCTGATTCCCGGCCGGTAGCTTCCCGAACAGATTCGGAGAAAAGCGATGCGATCCCGGTGGGCGGGATCCATGTTCGCCTGGATTTTGAAAATGAAGCCGCTGAACGCCTCTTCATCGGGATTGACCTGCCGCTCGATCGCCGCCCTGGGGCGAGGCGCCGGAGCCCATTCCACGAAGCCCTTCAGCAACTCGCGCACTCCGAAGGCGTTGATGGCCGAACCGAAGAACACGGGCGTCAGGGAACCGGCCAGGTAATCTGCGTGATTCCACGGGTGACTCGCGCCCTGAACGAGCTCGACCTCCTCGCGGAACTCTTCGAACCGATCTCCGAGCAGTTCCCTGGCTGCGTCACTATCCAGGCCATCGATGGCCGTTGTCTCCCCCAGGGCGCCGTGATCGCCGGGGCGGTAGACGTAAATACGATCCTCCAGCAGATGGTAGATGCCCCTGAGATCCCGACCCATGCCGATGGGCCAGGTCACCGGAGCGCAGCGGATTTTGAGAACATCCTCGATCTCGTCGACGAGTTCCATTGGCTCCCTTCCATCCCGGTCCAGCTTGTTGACGAAGGTGACGATGGGGGTATCCCTCATCCGGCACACTTCCATCAACTTGATGGTTCGCTCCTCCACACCTTTGGCGCAGTCGATCACCATCAGGGCCGAGTCCACCGCCGTCAGTGTCCGGTAGGTGTCTTCCGAGAAGTCGCCATGACCCGGCGTATCGAGAAGATTGACGACGCGGCCCTCGAACGGGAACTGCATGACCGACGAGGTCACGGAAATGCCGCGCTCCTGCTCCATGGCCATCCAGTCAGACGTGGCATGGCGGGCTGCCTTGCGCCCCTTGACGGCGCCGGCAAGCTTGATGGCACCGCCGAACAGCAGCAGCTTCTCGGTGAGCGTGGTTTTGCCCGCGTCGGGGTGCGAGATAATCGCAAAGGTCCGCCGGCGGCCGATGGCGTCGGTGAGTGAAGTCATGAGGGGAAGATACGAAAGAAACGGGGCTAGTTTACATCACCGGAGGCCGCTGCGTCCTCCAGATCCAGCGCGAGAATAACCGCGTCCTCGCGGCCGTCCCGCACCCGGTAATAGCGCGGTCGCCGCCCGATCTCGACAAACCCCTCTGAAGCGTAGAGGGCCAGAGCCGCAGTATTCGATGGTCTCACCTCCAGGAACATACGCCTCGCGCCGGCGCCCCGGGCGGCCGTCAGGATCTCCCGGAGCATGTCCCGACCGAGTCCGCAGCGCCGGCTGTCGCGACGCACGCACAGGTTCAGGAGATGAGCCTCGTCGGCCGCGAGCGACATCACGGCGTAGCCCTGAAGACTGCCGCCGGCCCCCTCCAGAACGATGCAGTGGTAGCCCACCCGGAGACAATCCCTGAAAATCCCCTCGGTCCAGGGAAACTCGTAGGATTCGCGCTCCAGCGCGGCCACGGAAGACAGGTCGCCGGCCCCCATGAGACGCACCTCGGGACCTGCGGGACTCGGCCGGGCGCTCAATGGGACTTACCTTCGACAATCCGGGCCGCCAGCAGCAGGTCAAGCCAGACTTTGCCCTTCTCGCCGGGTCGCCGGAGAAGATAGGCCGGGTGGTATGTGACGATCACGGGCGTCCGGTCCTCGCCGTAGTGAAAAACCCGGCCCCGCATTCTGCCCAGAGGACTGTCGGTTTCAAGAAGGCGCTGGGCCGCAACGCGACCCAGGGCGAGAATGATACGAGGACGGACAAGCGTGATCTGCCGCTCAAGGTAAGGCGCGCATTTCTCCGCCTCTTCCGGCCTGGGATCCCGGTTATTCGGCGGACGGCACTTGAGGACGTTGGCGATGTATACGGTCTCGCGTGATTGCCCCAGGGCCTTCAGCATCGCGTCAAGCAGCTGCCCGGCCCGACCGACGAAGGGCTCGCCCAGACGATCCTCTTCCGCTCCAGGCGCCTCCCCGATGATCATCCAGTCCGCGGAAGGACTGCCCACTCCGAATACGGCCTGGGTTCGGCTTTCGTGAAGCGGGCATCGCCGGCAGACGGCCACGGTCTGCCTGAGCTGCTGCAGGTCCATTTCCGCCACCACCGGCTCCGGATCCGGGACCGCGGAGGGCGCGTGACGGGAGACCCACCGGGTCACACCCATGGCCTCCAGGTAACGGGCTCGTCGCGGATCCATGGGTGTCTTCAGGCGGCTTTGCTGCGATCCTGCGCGTCTCTTTCCTCGCGCTGCGCCCGCCGTTTTCGGCGTTTTGCCCAACGAAAAACGCTGAGCACCGGCCCAGACAGCGCGAACAGAAAGAACAAGGCAAACAGAACCAGCGGCGGATCCAGTGAGATGAGCATGAAAACCGCCGGAATGGCGAGCAGGTAGGTGAACGGAATGCGCTCTCCCAGATTCACATCCCTGCCGCTGTAAAACGGGAACGTGCTGACCATGAGAGCACCGGCCGACGCTGTCACGACAAATGTCACGAGGAATGCGACCGGACCGCCGAGCCCGTATTTAGTGCCCAGCCAGACCATCGATGCCACGATGGCGGCGCCCGAGGGACTTGGCAGACCTTCGAAGAAACGTTTATCGGCCAGCCCGATGCGTGTGTTGTAGCGGGCGAGACGAAACGCGGCGCAAACCGCGTAGAAAAAAGCGGCCAGCCAGCCGAGCCGGCCCCAAAGCCAGGCATATTCGGTCAGATTGACGACTCCCCATTGATAGACCACCAGCGCCGGCGCAATTCCAAAGGAAACCATGTCCGCGAGGCTGTCGAACTCCTTGCCGAAATCACTTTCCGTGCTGGTGAGCCGGGCAACCCTCCCGTCCAGGCCGTCCATCACCATAGCCACAAAAATTGCCACGGCAGCCTTCTGGAAATTGCCGTCCATTGCCGCAACCACCGCAAAAAAGCCGGCGAACAGCGCCGCGGTCGTCAGCAGATTCGGTAACAGATAGATACCTCGACGAATGGCCATGTCCTCCTTCCTGTCCCGGTACCAGTCATTTCAACAGGGACACTTTAGACCCTTGCGACCCTTCCGCGCCACCGCGGTCATTCCTCCGAGAGCCAGGGCATCATGGACCGCAACCGGCCTCCGACCGACTCGATAGGGTGCGATTCGGCCTCCTGACGTCCGCTGCGGATCGCGGGAAACCCTCGGCTGGCCTGGTCTGTGAGCTCTCGATCGAAGTCGCCGGAGCGAATCTCTTCCAGAATGCGCCGCATTTCTTCGCGGCTGTGCTCATTGATGATCCTCGGCCCACGAGTGTAGTCCCCGTATTCGGCCGTGCTGGAGATCGAACGCCGCATACCGGCGATACCCCGGGTATGCACCAGGTCGGCAATCAGCTTGACCTCGTGGAGACACCCGAAATAGGCCAGTTCTTCCGAATAGCCCGCATCCACCAGGGTCTCGAAGGCAGCCATTATCAGGTGAGTCAGGCCGCCGCAGAGAACCGACTGCTCGGCGAAAAGATCTGTCTCGACCTCCTCCCGGAACGTGGTCCTGATGACGCCCGCCCGGCCGTGTCCGTTGCCTTTCGCGTACGCGAGCCCGGTCTCGTCTGCGCGGCCGGACGCGTCCTGCGCCACGGCCAGAAGAGCCGGGACGCCTCCTCCCGCCGCATACGTCCTGCGCACCTGTTCGCCTATCCCCAGGGGCGCCACCATGATGACGTCGAGATCGGCACGGGGTCGGATATGCCCGAAATGCACGTTGTACCCATGGGCGAAGAGCAGCGCGGCTCCGGATCGAAGCCGGGGGGCAATGAACTGCTCGTAAAGCGCAGCCTGAGTCTCGTCCGGCGTCAGCATGACCACAATATCGGCCGCCTCGGCCGCCGCTCCGGGTTCAGCGACTTCCAGCCCCAGCCGGCGGCAATGCTCTCTGGAGAGGGATTCGGGCCGAAGGCCGACAACCACGTCCAGACCGGAGTCAGACAGGTTCTGCGCATGGGCCCTCCCCTGCGCGCCAAAACCCATAATCGCGATTTTCTTGCCGCGAATAATGTCTTCGTCGATGTCGGCGTCGTAGTATGGCTGCATGATCCCTCCCGAACAGACGGCGTTCCTCATTCCGTCCGCGGCAGCACAAATCCTTTTCGAATGCTTACAATACGGGCCCTCGAGCCCTACCTGAAGCCTACACGAACAGCCAGGAACTCCCATGCGTCTGTCGCAATATCCTCTCGTCACCCTGAAGGAAGTGCCCGCGGGCGCAGAAGTGATCAGCCACCAGCTCATGCTCCGGACCGGCATGATACGACCGCTGGCTTCAGGCCTGTACACGTGGATGCCCATCGGGCTGCGCGTCCTGCGAAAAGTGGAAAAGATCGTCCGCGAGGAGATGGATGCCGCCGGCGCGCTGGAAATGATGATGCCCGTCGTGCAGCCCGCGGAGCTCTGGAAGGAATCGGGACGCTGGGACCAGTTCGGCCCGGAGCTGCTCAGATTTCACGATCGGCACGAGCGAGGATTCTGCCTCGGGCCGACTCACGAGGAAGTCATCACCGACATCGCCCGTCGCGACCTCAGGAGCTATCGGCAGCTACCGGTCAATTACTACCAGATTCAAACCAAGTTCCGGGACGAAATCCGGCCCCGATTCGGGGTGATGCGTGCCCGTGAATTCATCATGAAGGATGCCTATTCGTTTCACCTCGACGAGGCGTGCCTCCAGCGCACGTATCGTCGGATGTACGACGCCTACGCCGCCATCTGCGGGCGAATGGGCTTGACGTTCAGGGCGGTCGAGGCGGATACCGGCGCGATCGGCGGCAGCATGTCCCACGAGTTCCATGTGCTTGCCGATTCCGGCGAAGATGCCATCGCTTTCGCCGTCAACGGGGATTACGCGGCAAATGTCGAGATGGCGCGAACCGTTCCGGATGACGCCTCTCGGCCGTCGCCGTCGGCGCCGATGGAAAAAGTTTCGACACCCGGAGTCAGGACCATCGAGGAGCTCACCCGCCATCTCGGCGTCGACGCGCGGGATTGCCTCAAGACCCTGCTGGTGGAGGGAGAGGACGAGGGCTGCATAGCCCTGGTGCTCCGTGGCGATCACGAACTGAATGCGATCAAGGCGGCCAGACTTCCCGGAGTGGCATCGCCTCTGAGGATGGCATCCGCCGAAGCCATTCGGGACGTCGCCGGTTGCGAAGCCGGTTTTATCGGCCCTGTCGGTCTCGATTGCCCCATATTTGGTGATTACTCGACTCGGGCGATGGCCGATTTTGTCGCCGGAGCCAACGAGGAAGATGCCCACCTGACAGGCGTCAACTGGCTGCGCGATCTGCCCGAACCGGAGTTTATGGATCTGCGAAATGTTGTGCCGGGGGATCCGAGTCCTGACGGCACGGGTCCCCTGGAGATCGCCCGCGGTATCGAAGTGGGCCACGTGTTCCAGCTCGGGCGCAAGTACAGCGAGGCAATGGGCGCAACGGTGCTGGACGATGCCGGTCGGGAGCAGCCGATGCTCATGGGATGCTACGGAATCGGTGTTTCCCGATTCGTGGCAGCCGCGATCGAGCAGAACAACGACGACCGGGGAATCATCTGGCCTGCGCCCATCGCGCCGTTCCAGATCGTCATCGTGCCGATCAACATGCACAAGTCCCCTAGAGTCCGGGAAGCTGCCGAGGCGCTGTATTCGCAGCTCCGGGAGGAGAATGTGGAAGTGTTGTTCGACGATCGCGAAATCCGGCCCGGAGTCAAGTTCGCCGACTGCGATCTTCTTGGGATTCCGCACCGAGTTGTCATCGGCGAAAGGGCGCTCGACGAGAGGGAGGTGGAATATCGCCACCGTCGGGATGAGGCACCGAGCCGGATGCCCCTCGAAGGCGCGGCCTCCATGCTTGTCGCCCAGGTCAAGGAATCCCTGGGCCTGGGCTAGGTCTGTGCTGAGGCGATTGCTGCCGCTGGCGCTGCTTGTTTCCGCGCAATCCCTCGCGGATCCCGGCGTGGTGGATCCGGTGCTCCGGGAACGACTGGCAAAAGCTGCCGCTCAGGCAAACAGCTTTGTCGATCGCTTCGACGCGGAAGTCTGGCTCACGGACATGTCCAATCGGCTGCGAGCCCAGGTGCCCGATCACGATGAGCGGCTGACGATCCTGCAGCTCACGCACGCCGAGGCACGCCGGGTGGATCTGCCTCCGGAGCTCGTGCTGGCCGTCATAGACGTGGAGAGCAATTTCGATCGGTTTGCGCTTTCCGAGGCGGGCGCCCGCGGACTGATGCAGGTAATGCCGTTCTGGGTGGACGAGATTGGGCGTCCGGAAGACAACCTCTTCGAGGTGCCAACCAACCTCCGCTACGGCTGCACGATCCTGCGGTATTACTACGACATGGAGGACGGTGATCTGTTCCAGGCCCTCGCCCGTTACAACGGCAGCACCGGAAAACGCTGGTATCCGGAGCGCGTGCTCGGCCGTCTCAGCCGAAAATGGTTTCAGCAGTAGCGGCGCTCAGCCGGTTGTGAAGGCGTCTGGAAGGTCTGACTGGCAGTCCGCCTCGCCGATTTCGACAGTATCCACTCTTGCCGCTGGCGGCCCGACCCTTAGCCACTCGTAGAGCGACTGCACGGCCCCGGTCGGCCCACAGGCCAGCACTTCCACACGG
>JASFOT010000006.1:0-17412 GCA_050116375.1 Gammaproteobacteria bacterium
AGGGATGACAGGGCCTCGCGGGCGGCAGCCAGCTGGTGCCGTTTCAGAAGATCGGAGACAGCGGCCAGATCTTTTTCCACGGTCGCCCGCCGCCGACGCGAGTCCCGATTCAGCCCGAAGCCGCCCGAACGGCGGGTGACATATCGGCGATCAGCGCCTCGAGCCTCTCGGTGTCCCGGGTAAAATTGCGGATGCCCTCGGCCAGCTTCTCGGTCGCCATGGCGTCTTCATTGAGCATCCAGCGGTATCCGGCTTCGTCCAGTTCGATGCGTGGCTCACCCCCGCCTGCCGCGGCTTCCCGGGAAAGCCTGATGGGGACTTCGCCGTCGGCCGACTCGAGTTCCGCCATCAGATCCGGCGAAATCGTCAACAGGTCGCATCCGGCAAGCTCGAGGATCTCCCCGGTGTTTCTGAAGCTGGCGCCCATGACCACCGTCGGATAGCCGTGTTTCTTGTAATAATTGTAGATTCTCGTCACCGATCGGACGCCCGGATCCTCGCCGGCAGGATATCCATCCACGCCCTCGTGCTTCTTGAACCAGTCGAGAATCCGCCCGACGAAGGGTGATATCAGGGTGACCCCGGCGTCGGCGCATGCCACGGCCTGGGCGAAGGAAAACAGGAGGGTCAGATTACAGTGGATGCCTTCCCGCTCCAGAATCTCGGCTGCCCTGATCCCTTCCCATGTGGACGCAATCTTGATCAGCACCCGCTCCCGCGAGATTCCAGCCTCTTCATAAAGCCGGATCAGCTCGCGCGCCCTATTGACGGTAGCGTCGCTGTCGAATGACAGCCGCGCGTCCACTTCCGTGGAAACCCTGCCGGGAATAATCCCCAGAATCTCAACGCCGAAGTTCACCGCCAGATGATCCAGGGTCGCGTGCATCCGGTCCGGCGCCGGGACAGATGCCGCCTTGGACACGGCATCCTCGACCAGGTGTCGGTAGGCGTCCAGCTGGGCGGCCTTGTAAAGCAGAGAAGGATTGGTGGTGGCATCCACCGGCGCATACTTCCGGATGGACTCGATATCGCCGGTATCGGCAACCACCGTGGTCATATCGCGTAGCTGGGCGAGTTTGTTCATTGGACAATCCTGTCGATGATCGATGTAGCGAGCGGATTCACGCTGCAGAGTAGCCGCCGGCATCACAACTTGCCATTTGTCGTCGGCAGCCCGGCAAGCGCTGAGCAAGGGCCGCGGCGGAAACGGTAGCGGGCAGCTTCAGCCGGCCTCCTCGTCGGACTCGGATTCTTCCTCGAAGAGATCGGAGGCATAGTCCTGGAGTTCGTCAAGACTGGTCCCGTACTCCTCCAGGTAGCGGTCAATGAGCGAGGCGATGATGCGATCGGCGGACTGCACGGCCTCCCGAATCGCCCGGATCTCCTCCAGCAGTTCCTGCCGGCCCTCCGATGACAGCACTTGCTCCACCCGGTTGACCATGAAACGGTGTACAAGCTCGTTTCGCAGCCGGATCGCCTTGTGAATCGCCTTACGCTCCGGAGAGGTGAAGTACTCCTGCTTGCGCACCACCCGGAACAGCTCCCCCAGGGTCTGACCGGCGTGAGCCGACGAAAGAGCGCGCACCGCCTCTTTGGTAAAGTGGGCATTGTCGTAACGGGTCGCCAGCGCCATGAGAAGAACGAGACCGAACTCCAGGACCTGCGTGTCGTGGACCGCCGCGCCGAACTCGGCATAAATCGGCGCCAGCTCCTCCTGGTCCGGCAGCGTGATGTCTTCGGCACCGGTGGAGGCAGCCGACCGAGCCGGGTCAGTCATCGGTCAAGCCTCTGGTAGGCACGGCGCTCCGGCATCGGTCGCCTAATCTCGAGTTCCCTATCATCCCTGCAACCTCCCTCGACTTCGTACTGCGGCCCGGGGTCAGTCCGGCAGCCCTCACTCGCCTGTTTCCGGGGCCCTCTCACGCGCGAATATACCGTGCATCACCCTGGTCATGCTGCCCGACTCGGTTTCGAAGAGTTCCCACAGGTAGTGGTCCGGATCGGTGAATGTCCAGTTTTCGCGATAAACGCGGGGCTGGCCGGTCTCGTCCCAGGCGGTGACGTCACTCGTCATTGTCTCGCCCTCGAAGCGGGTACTGTACTCGAAAAGTTCGACCCCCATACCTTTGGCGACGAAATACCCGATGGCGACGTCTTTGCCTGGATGGTAAAACCATGCCCCTTCCGAAATGACTCGTGTCCCGGCCTGTGTCTGCGCCAGTGTTCGCGCCGTTACGTGTCGACCGTCAAGGCCGAACTCGAACTCCTGGCAGGTTTCCTCGAGGCGCCAGCAGCCTCCCACAAGTCGTTCGAAGCCCTTCAGTGTGTCCGGAACATCCGCCGCCAGGACCGGGCTCTGCAGCACAAGGACGAGGATTCCCAAAATACCAGACAGTATTCTCGCTTCCATCGATAGCGTTTCCTTTTCCCAGGTCTGTTCCAGCGGATTCCCGTGCGGGACCGGAATTCTGCTCTACCGCCTGAAGAACAGATTTACGATGATGGTGAGGGCGAGGCTCAGAACCAGCATCGACATCAGCGGAATAAACAAAGTACCCGAGGGCCTTTCAATCCTGATGTCGCCCGGAAGCCTGCCGAACCAGGACAGAAGCCACGGGGCCCAGGTCATGGCGGCGCCAACGAGCAGCAGCGCCAGTCCGAGGATCATGATCATTTTGCCCACACGAGGTCCCTTCCCAGGTATGCCGTGGTTTCCGAACCCGATTGCAGGCAGCCGAATTCATCGGTATTCCTTGGTGGCGTACGGCACATGCTGAGCCTCAGTATCCGAATCCCCGCCCCATGAGCACGGCCAGCAGAGGGATCAGCAGAAGAACTGCGACCTGAATGCGCAGGACCGCCACCACGTGATGCGCCGCCGGCCCGACGCCCGGTTCCGCGCCGCCGCGCAGCCTTCCTCGCAGGCGGGCAAGGACAATCGACGGATAAAGGGAAAGGGCGGCCAGCGCCAGGAAAAGGCCCATCTTCGCGTGAAAGAGGGGGTTTGCGGCATAAAAAGGCGTCCCCTTTCCAAGGGACGTCAGTCGGATCAACCCGGACACCAGCACCAGAACCAGCGCGATCCAGTACGCCAGATCCGCGTTCACCAGCTGTCGGGCCCGCCCCTGATCCAGATCTCCCGCCAGCAGCAGATATTCGACCACCAGAGCCGCGAGCATGCACATCATCCCCAGGTAGTGCACATACGCGACAAACGCATCAGCCATGTGACAAATCTCCCTCGACTCACCGGGAGTCTAGCAGGGAGCCCCGACGGTGGTCCTTCAGGTGTTGCGGAGCATACTTTTCGCAAGCTCGGGAGACAGGCGATTGATCCGCCACAACAGAGCGGTCTTTCCGACCCGGATCTCATACCGGTCTCTTTTGATTAGTCCGCCGGCTCGTCTGCTGGCACCACGAGGGCTTCCGCCTCGATCTCGACGATCAGTGATTCGTCGATCAGACGGCTGACCTCCACCATGGAGGTCGCCGGGCGGATGTCGGAGAAAAATTCCGAATGGGCCTGTCCCACCTCCGGCCAGTCATTGATGTTGGTCACGTAGATCCGGGTCCGGACAACGTGTTCCATCCGTGCCCCGACACCATGAAGCGCCACGCGGATGTTATCCAGGCACTGGCGGGCCTGCTGATAGGCGTCGCCAGCCACGATCTGCCCGTCCCTGGTGGCGGTCGTTCCGGACACATAGACGTGCGGCCCCACCCGGATCGCCCGGGAGTAACCGACCCGGGGCTCCCAGGAGGTGCCGCTGGAGTATCGTCTGGTTGTCATAAGTCTCTCCGTGGCGGACCGATTGCCGCCCCCTGGTGGATACTGCCACGACGAGGGGCGGCACGCCGCGCTTAGCGCATTCGAACGTTTGGGGATGACCGTCTGATAAGCTTCCTCCATCTCTCGCAGGGGCCGGTACGCCATGCAGCAGGACCCGGATATCGAGGCACTCAGGCGGGATGCTGAAAGAGGCATCCCCGCTGCCGAATACAATCTGGGTGTCTGGAATCTGACCGCTCCCGGTGAAGCGGCAGACTATCGGGCGGCGTTGCGGCTTTTCGAGTCCGCCGGCTCCAAGGATTTCGCCCCGGCATTGTCCGCCCTCGGATACATGCACCTGCGTGGTCAGGGGGTGCCGATTGACGCTGGCAGGGCTGCCGAGCTTTTTCGGCAGGCTGCCGCGCTGGATTTTCCGGAAGCCAGCTACCGGCTGGGCGAGCTGCTGGCCACGGGGTGCGGTGTCCATCGGGATCTGCAGGCGGCACGAGCCGCCTTCCGGGATGCGGCGAGGCACGGCCACACCGTTGCCATGTCGCAGTTGGCTTACTGTCTGTCGCACGGTATCGGCGGCGACGGGGATCCGGTCGAGGCGGCGCAACTCTACGTCAGGGCAGCTATCGAGGGTGAGCCACGGGCCCAGTGCCGCGTCGCTGCCGGCTACGAGACAGGGGACATGTTTCCTGCGGACCCGGAGCGGGCCCTGGTCTGGTACTTGAGGGCCGGTAATTACGGTGACGCCAGGGGCGCATGTCAGCGACTGATCGGGGCCCTCGATCCTGACCAGGTCCGAAGGGCCGGCGATGCCGCGGCCGCGCCCGCTGTCGATCCCGGGGAGGTCGGCAAGGCCGAACCCGGCCGCCCCCCTGATGTACAGGTTCTCTGCTGGTCACCCCGGATATTTCTATTCAATAATTTCCTCAGCGGTGAGGAATGCCACCACCTGATCAACCTGGCCCGTCCATTTCTGCGGGCGGCCATGGTCCTGAACCGCCGGACCGGCGAGAAGGTCCATGATCAGGCACGCACCAGCCGCAACGCCAGGCTGATCAACCCCATCCGGGACGTCCTCGTTGATCACGTGGAGTCACGTCTCGCACAGTGCTCCCTGTTGCCCAGGGAAAACGGCGAGCCGATTACGATTCTTCGTTACGGCCCGGGGGACGAGTACAAGCCCCATTCGGATTACTACGATCCCCGCCATCCCGGCAGCAGCACCGGCCTGGCGCTCGGGGGACAGCGGATCGCCACGTTCCTGGCCTATCTGAATTCCGTCGAGGCCGGCGGGGCCACGACTTTTCCTCGAATCGGTCTTTCGGTGGCTCCACGGCCTGGTACCGGCCTGCTGTTTTTCAATTGCGAGCCGGACGGAACTCCGGACAAGCTGACGCTGCACGCCGGCGAACCCGTGGAGACCGGAAAGAAATGGCTTCTGAGCCGGTGGATCCGCACCGGCGTCTACCCGCTGACCGGAGGCTGAGGGCAGACCGCCCGGTTTCCGCGCCGGCTCTCACCCCCTGCCGGCTGATCCTCCTCTGGGACCGGCAAGGAACCAGATAATGAAGCCGAGAACCGGTAACACCAGAACAAGCACGATCCACAGCACTTTCTTTCCCGTGGTCGCGTTGCTCTGGAACACGTTGACGATGGCCCAGATGTCGGCAACCAGGACAAGCAGCCCGAAAAGTCCGCCCACTTCCATAATTTATCCCCCGAGAGTCGGGCCAGCTTCCCGTTTGGCCCGGCGTAATTCAGTGTAACCGGCCCCGTTATTTCCTGTCATTCGAAGCCGCGGCTTCGCCCCTGCTGTTGTCGTACCCCGATGCGCGACTCCCGCCGTCAGCCTGTCCCTGCTCGACATGTGCCAGCTGGCGGTCGTGCACGCGGCCGAGAGTCAGGACGGCCAGACACGCTCCGCAGAGCGCGAGAAACATGTCCCACTGGGTGTCCCAGACGTCTCCCTGCGTGGCCAGGAATGCATCCGCGGCGAACCCCGCGGCGATGGCCACCCACCACTCGATCATTTCATAGAACGCGCTGATTGCCAGACACACGCATACCACCAGGAAATTCAGCCAGCCCCCCCGGGAAAGCGGGCTCAGGCGAATCAGCAGTTCTCTGGCGATAATCGCCGGCACGAATCCCTGGGCGACGTGACCCAAACGGTCGTAATGATTCCGGGACAGATCGAAGAGATCCTGAAACCAGAAGCCCACGGGAACCTTGGCATAAGTGTAGTGGCCGCCGAGAATCAGGATCAGGGCGTGGGCAGTCAGCAGCCAGTACGCCAGGGGCGTCAGCGGGAACCGCTTGTGGGAAGCCAGCAGTATCGGCAGACCCACCAGCACCGGCAACACCTCGAGAATCCAGGTCATCCTGTCCGCCGGACCGATTCCCGAAATTACCAGCGCCGCGAGGACCACGGCGATAAGAACGCGGTTACGGGTCAGTCGGGGCATCGGGACGGCTCGCCATGGATGTGCTCGTTCTCGTTTCGGGCCGTGCGGGGCCGTCAACCACCGGGTCATTCGGTGGCGACAGAGGCTTTGCTCAGCTCTTTGTTAGAGTACATTTCCCTGTCTGCATTGCTCATCAGTTCCCGGTAGTCCGATCCGTCCCGGGGGTACACCGCGATTCCGAGACTGGCTGCAACCCTGATCATCCGTCCCTGGTGATCGAGGGTGGTGTTGTAGATGCTGTTGCGAATGCGGCGACCGATCTCTTCAGCCTGGCTCGCATCTGCCTCCGTGAGAAGAATGATGAACTCGTCTCCTCCATACCGGGCGGCAACGTCCGTGTTACGTATGAGCCGCGTGATCACGTTGGCGACAAGAACAATAGCCTTGTTACCCGCCTCGTGGCCATGGGTGTCGTTGATTCGTTTCAGATTGTCCATGTCCAGCAGCAGCAGCGCGTAGTTCCGCCCGTAGCGCTCGGCCTTGTCGTGCTCCCGGCGATGAACTCGGGAAAATGCCCTCATGTTCAGCAGCCCCGTCATCTCGTCCGTCTCGGACAGGGCCTTGATCCGGTTCCTTGCGATATGAATATCGCTGGCCAGCATGGTCGTGATGAACGCCACCAGAAGGAAAGGCAGGAGTTTTGTCATCAGGGAACTCAGCCCGGCCAGTGAGACCGTATCCTGGAGATCCGCACCGACGTAGACGTAACACAGCGACACCAGGGCCACCATCAGGAGCGTGAACCATTTCCCAAGGGTAAGCGCGGCAACAATGATGGGGAGAAGATAAAGGTTGAGCAGGGGGCTGGAAGAGCCGCCGGTGGGAATAAGCACGGCGGTCGTGAAAGCCACCATTACCAGAGTTTCGACGGCAAGCTTCAGTCGCGTCTGCCGGCGATAGAAATTCAGGTAGCGAAAAACGAGTATGAATCCCGCAAAAGTCACCAGGGCGCCAAGGATGCTCTCGCGATTCTCAACCTGCGTGCCGGGAGCGACCATGTAGAGCAGGACCAGGATAAGCAGCAGCCATTCGACTTCCGCGACGCTGCGCGCAAATCCCTTGATCTCGTCATGCTCGATTTCCTGCCCGATATCCTCTACGAGATCGGAGCCGAGCTTTTTCATGCCGGACGCCCCCCGACGAACATCGCCGCCCGATCAGACTGCACGCTGCAGCGATGCCTCGACAGCATCGCGGCAATCCTTGCCCACCAGATTCTCGACCAGGGCCAGCGCGAAGTCCATGGCCGTACCCGCGCTTCTCGAGGTAATGATTCTTCCGTCCTGCTCCACGGGCCTTCCGGTGATCTTCAGTCCGGGTGTCACCTCCTCGTCGAGGAATCCCGGATAACTGGTGGCGCGGCGATTTTCCAGAAGCCCGGTAGCGGCGAGGACCTTGGGAGCGGCACATATGGCGGCGGCGTACTTGCCTGACCTGGCCATCCTCCTCAGAAGTTCCGTAATTCTTTCATCGTTTTCCAGGTTGTCCGCCCCTGGAATACCTCCGGGCAGAACGACCATGTCGTAGTCACCTTCCATCGCTGCCTCTAAAGAGTCGTCGGTTTCAATACTGATTCCATGGGAACCCGTGACCGAACCGCCTTCCAGACCCGCGGCCACAACCGTAACGCCGGCGCGCCGGAGAATATCAATGACGGTTACCGCCTCTATTTCCTCGAAACCGGGTGCAAGCGGGACAAGGACTGTTGCCATGTTTCGACTCCCCTGCCTTGGCGGACGCGAATCACGTCCGCGACGCTGGCAAGAATGATACCCCGGGCCTGCATATCGACTATCGCAGCGCCCACCAGAGACAGGGTCTCATCCCTCGGATGGCCGATGGCGATGGCGGCCCCGTCTCGCTCGGCGAGCGCCAGCGTACGATCCAAGGCAGCCCTGATAGCCGCCGGCGAGGGGTCTGCATCAAGAAAAAGATCCCTGCGGGCAGCGGGGACGCCATGGCTCCTGGCCAGTCGAAGCGCGCTGCTATGTGCACTGGTAGCGCTATCGACAAAAATCATGCCCTGGCGCCGGGATACTTCCGTCATGAGCCAGTCCATGTAAACCACATGGCGGGTCAGCAGACTTCCCATGTGCGAATTGAGCCCGGTTGCCCCGGGGACCGAGTCCAGGCCGTCGCGAATCAGGGCCCGCATCTCCTCCCGGCTCTGCCCCATCATCAGGGCCCCGGGCCCGGGATTCGCCGATTGACTCTCCGGCTGCATGGGAAGGTGCAGGAAAACGTCCTTGCCCTGTTCGGCACAAAGACTCGCCAGCTGGCCGGCGAAGGGGGTATGCGGGAGGATCGAGCAAGTGACCTTTCCCGGCAGGGCCGCCGTCCGCTGACCGGCCCCGAGATCGTTGCCCAGATCATCGATGATCACCGCCACCATAGGGACATCGGCGCTTGCCGGCGTTCCCTGCCACAAAGTCATCGCCGTCACGACGACCAGCCCCGAGAGCCGGATCAGCAATCGGCTGCTCAAGGGTTCTGCCGTGCGGCGGCCACTCTCCGGGTCTTGACGAGCTCCAGGGCGCGAGCGAGCGGGGCGTCTTCGTCTGCGTCGGGACCCGGTTCGGCGGGCACGTCCGGCGTGATGCCCTGTTTGTGAATGGACCGACCGGAGGGGGTGTAATAACGGGATGTGGTCAGCTTGACGGCCCGGCCCTGGGAAAGGGGCATCACGGTCTGCACGGATCCCTTCCCGAAAGTCGGCGTACCCACGACGACCGCCCGGTGATGGTCCTGCAGAGCTCCGGCAACGATTTCCGAGGCGGATGCCGACCCACGATTGACCAGCACGGCTATTGGGGCGCCTGACAGCAGGTCGCCGGGCCGAGCCTCCAGACGGAATCGGGCGTCTTCCTGCCGGCCCTCCGCCGAAACGATCAGGCCTTCCTCTAGGAACGCGTCGGTGACTTCCGCAGCCGCATCCAGCACACCCCCCGGATTGTTGCGCAAATCCAGTACCAGTCCTGAAAGGGGACCGCCGGACTGTTCACGCAGGGCATACAGAGCCTTGGTCACATCACTGCCCGTGGTCTCGCTGAAGTGCGTCAGCCGCACGTACCCGTAGGACGGCTCGATCAGTTCGTACCGAACGGTGCTGACGTGGATCCGGGCCCGTAACAGCTCGAACGAAAGCGGGTCTTCGCCGCCGTCGCGAACCAGCGTCAGACGCACCGGCGTGCCCGGTGCGCCCCGCAATCTGTGCACCGTGTCGTCGATATCCCGCGCGTCCACAGGCATGCCGTCAACGCTGATAAGCACGTCACCGCTGCGAACGCCGGCAAGCCTCGCCGGGCTTTCGTCCATGGCCGAAACGACGACGATGCGTCCGTCGGCGGAACCGACTTCCAGCCCAACGCCCGAGTAGCTTCCGGACGTGCTGATCCGCATCTCGGCATATTCCTCCCGATCCATGTAGGAGGAATGGGGGTCAAGGTCGGCGACCATTCCGCGAATGGCGGCCTCGATGAGCCGCTCGTCATCCACCTCGTCAACGTATTCACTCTTGACCCGTTCGAGAACTTCCGCAAGCAGGCGCGCCTGCTCCCAGGGCAGGTTTTCCGGGCGCTGGTCATCCTTGCCCGCCAGGACGGCGGAACCCAGACTCAGCGACAGCCCCAGGACGGTGCCGATCGTGACAGCCAGAAGACCGCGAACTTTCAAGGACATAGGCGTAGAAAGGCCTTGCCGACAGATTGTCGACGATATCACATGGCCCCGGCCGTATAAATCCGGCTAGCGAGCGGCCAGCCCGCTTCGGAACCATCCGTGCGGGTTCTCCGGACGGCCGTTCCTGCGAATCTCGAAGTACAGCGCCGCACGAGATCTCCCTCCCGTATCACCCGCGCTGGCCACTACGTCGCCGGGCGCTACCCAGTCACCCACGCTCTTGTAGAGCGTTTCATTGTGGCCATAGAGACTCATGTAACCATCCCCGTGTTCGATGATCAGGAGCAACCCCATGCCCGGCAGCCAGTCGGCATAGGCCACGCGGCCGTGGTAGACGGCCCGCACGTCGCGCCCCTGGTCCGTACCTATCACCACGCCGTTCCACTTGATGGATCCGCCGGCCCTGGGCTGGCCAAAATCGTTCAGCAGAACACCGTTTGTCGGCCACTCCAGCTTGCCTCGCACCTTGGAAAAGGCCTCGCGATCGGTCCCGGGAAGCTCGATCAGCGCCCGTCTCAGTTCCTCTATCAGGTCCTCCAGCGCGGCCGCCTCGGCGGCCAGCTTTTCCGCCTCGTCCCGCTTGTCCCGGATTCTGGTCTCCAGCTGTGCCAGCACCTGGGCCCGCTCCTGTCGCGACGCCTTCAGGTCCCGTGCCTCAGCGGCCTGTGCGGCGGCCAGGGACTCCAGTTTCTCGGTATTCCTCGCCAGCTGTCGCTCCGCCGACGCGAGATCCGCGATCTCTTCCGTGACGCTATTGATCTCGGTCACCCGGGATTCTGAAAGATAGCGGTAGTAAACCAGCATCCGACCGACGAGGGACGGATCTTCCTGATTCATCAGGAGCCGCAGCCGCTCGGCACGACCAGCGGCGTACACCGTGCGAATCTGATCCGCCAGGGCCTGCCGGCCCGAATTCAACCGGCGCTTTCCTGCTTCCACCTTCGCCTGGAGTTCCGTCTGCCGGACACGGCTTTCTGCCAGCTTGGTTTCAGTCGATCGCAGCGTATTCGCCGCCATCGAGGCCTTGCGCTCGATGTTTCGAAGAGTGGCGGTCGCCTGGTCCCTGCGCTCGGTCTCCTCTTCGATTTCGGCCTGTATGCGCCTGATACGATCTCTCAGTTCCTCCAGCCGGACCTCCGGATCGTCTGCGGAACCCATCAGGAATATGGCCGTCACCGCGACAAGAGCGGCGGGTAGCGTGGCGAGGAATCGGATCGGGCGTCTGGGACACATAGGCGGGTTCAAGAGTGTATTGAACGGCTCCCGCTCCACAAGCTCTGGTGCCCGACCGGCTGGTATAATGGCCAGCTTGTGTGGCCGGGGGCTCCCCCCTGGCGGAACCAACGTGTCGTCATGGCCCAAATCATCGAATTTGCTGGAAATCACCCGTATCTGGTCGGTGCCCTGCTGGGACTGACAGCGGTCGTCGTGGTCACCGAGATCCGGTACCGCGCTGGTGGGGCGCAGATCGCTCCGGCGGAGGCAGTCAAACTCATCAACGCCGGCGCCACGGTGCTCGATGTAAGACCCGCTGACCAGTTTCTCAAAGGGCATATTATCGGTTCGGTCAACATCCCTGCCGATCAACTGGCCGGCAAGGAGGCCTCCGTGGCCAAAAAGAAAGACCGCCCGGTCATTTTATGCTGCGAGACCGGCATGAGTTCGGGGCGGGCGGCCTCCCTTCTCCAGAAAGCCGGATTCTCATCTGTTCTGCGGCTCAAGGGCGGCCTCGTCGCCTGGGAAAGAGAACAGCTTCCGCTGGAGCGACAACAGCCGAAAGACCGCAAGAACAAGCGAAAATGACCCTCGCTCCGGAGATCCGGACGGCACCTGCATGCGCCGTGAGTATCTGCCCGGTACCCCTTCGCGCCTCTGCCCGACTTACGCAACAAATCATCAGGAACGCTCATGTCTGACAACAATTATGACCACGGCAGCATGCCGGCCGACGGCCCGCAGATCGGGCTGCAAAAGATCTACCTGAAGGATTCCTCCTTCGAGGCCCCTAACAGCCCGAGCATTTTCTCCGGAGAGTGGAAACCGGCGGTCACTATCAACTTGTCCACGAAAACCAATGACCTGGGCAACGAGAGTATCGAGGTCGTACTGGAGCTTTCCGTGGAGGCCCGCCAGGGAGAATCCGTGGCCTTTCTTGTGGAAGTTCAGCAGGCCGGTATTTTCCTCCTGAAGGGATTCAGCGAACAAGACAGGTCGCAGGTCCTCAAGACATTCTGCCCGACCCAGCTCTATCCCTATGCAAGAGAGGCCGTCGCCGACATGGTGGGTAAGGGCGGTTTCCCCCAGATGCATCTGCAGCCGGTGAGCTTCGAAGCCATGCTTGCGGCTGCGGAAGCGGAGCGCGGCGCCCGCAAAAAGAACGCCGAGGTATCGGAATCACCATCGACCTGATCCGGGAGCAGCGGACATGACCGCAAATCTCAGCATTACCGTCGTCGGCGCAGGGTCCTGGGGTACGGCGCTTGCAATCCAGTTTGCGCGCACGGGCCGCCGAACCATCCTCTGGGGGCGAGAGGAAGATCACCTGGACCGCCTCCAGGAGGACAGAGAAAATCAGCAGTTCCTGCCAGGGGCGCGGTTTCCGGAAACCCTCGAAATCCAGCCGAATCTGCCGACAGCGCTGGGGGACGCGGACATTGTGCTCGTTGCCGTGCCCAGTCATGTATTCCGCAGGGTCCTGGAATCTCTCCGACCGCATCTCGGCGCCCAGGTCCGGCTTGCGTGGGCCACCAAGGGCTTCGAGCTGTCCACGGGCAAACTGCCGCACCAGGTGGCGGAAGAAGTCCTCGGTGATGCCATACCCAAGGCCGTCCTGTCCGGCCCGACGTTCGCCCGGGAAGTGGGTGCCGGCCTGCCCAGCGCCATGACCGTCGCGGCTACCGACGAGAGTTACGCCCGGGAGCTGGCCGAAAGCATCTCCGGGGAGTCGTTCCGCGCCTACACATCCACGGACATCGTCGGCGTGGAAGTCGGGGGGGCGGTGAAGAATGTCCTGGCCATCGGCGCCGGCATCTGCGACGGGCTGGGCTTTGGCGCCAATACCCGCGTGGCGCTGATTACCCGTGGTCTGGTCGAGATGACGCGGCTCGGCGTCGCGCTCGGGGCTCAGCCCGCTACCTTCATGGGACTCGCGGGCATGGGCGATCTGGTCCTCACCTGTACCGATAACCAGTCCAGGAATCGGCGCATGGGCCTTGCCCTGGCGGAAGGCAAAACGGTAGCGCAGGCGGAGACAGAAATCCGCCAGGTTGTGGAGGGGGTCAAGGCAGCCGAGGCAGTGCACCAGGTTGCCGGCCAGGCCGGCGTGGAAATGCCGATCTGCGAACAGATCTATCGCATCCTTTACGAAGGCGCGAATCCACGGGAAGCGGTGACCGCCCTGATGCAAAGAGCGCTCAAATCGGAGTTTTCCCCCGGCGGATGACCGCGCCCCGGAACCCTTGTTGCCGCCAGGCCTCATAGACCACCACGGCCACTGCATTGGACAGGTTCAGGCTGCGGTTGCCCGCGCGCATGGGCAGCGTCAGCCGCCTTTTTTCCGGTACCGTCTCCATCACTTTTTGCGGAAGACCCCGCGTCTCGGGCCCGAATACCAGGGCATCCCCGGGCAGGAACTTCGTGTCGGAGTACGGGATCCCGGCTCGGCTGGAGAACACGAAGGCCCGCTTCGGCGCGATCTGGTCGAGACAGTCACCCAGGCTTGCGTGAGTTTCGATCTCGGCGAATTCCCGATAATCCAGCCCGGCGCGCCGGAGACGCGGTTCATCCAGCTCGAAGCCCAGGGGCTCGACCAGGTGCAGCCGAGCTCCGGTGTTTGCGCAAAGTCGTATGATATTGCCCGTATTGGGGGGGATCTCCGGCTGGTAGAGAATCACGTGGAACATAAGCGAAAATTGCCCGTCGAGCTCGTGGACACGCCATTATGACCAACACACCCGCAGAAACGCATTCCCCCATTGCCGCCGAGTTCTGCGGACTGCATTTTGCCTCGCCCATCGTTCTGCTGTCCGGATGCGTGGGTTTCGGCGAGGAATACACCCGCGTCGAGGGTTTTTCCAATCGTGATGTGGGCGCCGTCGTCCTCAAGGGCACAACGCTGGAACCCCGACTCGGCAATCCTCCGCATCGGGTTTACGAGACGCCCATGGGAATGCTCAACGCCATCGGCCTGCAGAATCCAGGAGTGGACAAGGTCATCGCGGAAATTCTGCCGGCCCTGGATTTCGGCGAGACCCGCTTCATCGCAAACGTCTGTGGCTCGACGATAGACGACTATGCGGAAGTGACCCGACGGTTCGACGATTCCCCCATCGACGCAATCGAAATCAACATCTCCTGTCCGAACATCAAGGAAGGCGGGGTGGCTTTCGGTAATGTTCCCGACATGTCCGCCCGGGTTGTGGAGGCCTGCCGCCAACGTACGTCGAAACCGATCATCACCAAACTGTCGCCCAACCAGACGGATATCCGCGAGAATGCCCGGCGGTGCATCGAGGCGGGCAGTGACGCGCTGGCGGTGATCAACACGGTCATGGGGATGGCCATCGACCCCGAGAAGCGGAAGCCTGTCATCGGCAATGTGCAGGGCGGTCTCTCCGGGCCTGCTATCAAACCCATTGCCTTACTCAAGGTTCATGAGGTCTACCAGGTCGCTCGCCGCCACAGCGTACCCATTATTGGACAGGGTGGCGTGACGAGCGTCAGTGACGCCATCGAATTCCTCATTGCAGGCGCCACGGCAGTCGGGCTCGGCACGGGTCTGTTCTACCAGCCCCTGATCTGCCGGGAAATCAACGAAGGGATCGCCGACTACCTGAAAAGGCATGGCTTCGCCGCCGTAAACGATCTTGTAGGAAGCCTCGAACTGCCGACGTCCCGGTCCCCCGTCTGCTGAAGGCTGCGGGAACGTCGGAGTCAGGAGGTTCTGCCGGGCTTCAACCCGTCTCGGGTCGCACCGCCAGGGTGGCCAGACTGGTGGGCATGTACCGGTTCAGGGCGGTGGCTTCGTCGTTCCAGTCGTCCTCGTAAAGGCCCGCCAGCAGGAATCCGGCCTCCAGCTGACCGCCGATCTGCGCCTCCAGGCTGTGGCTGAAGGTCATCCCGTCTCCTATGTTCACGCGGCGTTCGATTTCGTCGGCGCTCATCACCTCCAGGTCTGCATACGGAAGGCGGTGACGCACCATCAGCTCTCGGTGCTCCCGATCCGCCGCCTCGTCAAAGATGAACAGCGCGGGATTGAGGAACCCCGCCAGCAGGCGACCCGCCGGGCGCAGGACCCGGTAACACTCATCCCAGACGACATCGACGCGATCGACGAAGCAGTTCGATACCGGGTGCACGATCAGGTCGAAACTGCCCTTTCGATACCGGGAGAGGTCGCGCATGTCGCCCTGATCCAGCTGCAGGTACAGACGCTCTCTTTCAGCTACCTGCCGATCCAGCGCCAGCTGGGCAGAGGAATTGTCCAGAACGGTGACCCGTGCGCCAGCGGCCGCCAGGACAGGGGCCTGCTGCCCGCCTGAAGCGGCCAGACAGAGAACCGCGAGATTCGTGATTTCGGGGAACCAGTCCTCCGGGACATTTCGGTTTGGCGTAAGCCTGATAGCCCATCTGCCGTTCCGCGCATGCTCGATAATCTCGGAGCCAACCGGCCGACTCCAGGGACCGCCGCTCTCCGCCTGTCGGTCCCATGCGCGGCGATTGAGCGCTGCCAGATCCACAGCGTCAGCTGTCGCGGTCCAGACCCAGATCGCGAATTTTTCTGGTCAATGTGTTTCGTCCCCATCCCAGCAATCGGGCCGCTTTCTGCCGATGACCACGGGACTTGGCTAACGCGACCCTGATCAGGGCGCGTTCGAACTCCGGCTGAGCGGTTTCAAGCAGCCGGGTTCTGCCGGACTGAAGCTGCTGGGAGGCCCAGTCCTGAAGACTCCGGGACCATTCAGCACCTGGTGCGCCCTGCTCCGCTCCGCCGAATTCCTCCGGCAAGTCTTCCAGCCGGATTTCCCGGCCTGGCGCCGTCACCGTCAATCGGCGGCACAGATTGACCAGCTGTCTGACATTGCCGGGCCAGGGAAACGCCACCAGGGCATCAAGACATTCGGGGGTCAGGGTCTTTGCGGGAACACCCAGTTCTGCCGCTGCCACACCGAGATAATGGGACAGGAGAATGCTCACGTCCTCCCGATGCTCACGCAGGGCCGGTGTCTCGATATGCATCACGTTCAGCCGGTGGAACAGGTCTTCACGGAAGGTGCCCTCCGTCACCCGTTTCTGTAGATCGTGGTGCGTCGCCGCGATGACCCGAACGTCCACACGGATCGGGCGCTGGCCGCCGACCCGGTAAAACTCGCCCTCGGCCAGCACACGCAGCAGCCGGGTCTGCAAAGCAGGCGGCATGTCTCCGATTTCGTCCAGAAAGAGTGTGCCGCCATCGGCCTGCTCGAACCGCCCCGAGCGCATGGCCTCGGCTCCCGTGAAGGAACCACGCTCATGACCAAAGAGCTCCGATTCGAGTAACTCCGACGGGATTGCCGATGTATTCAGGGCGATGAACGGACGGCCCGCACGCGGACTGTTCTCGTGCAGCGCGCGGGCCACGAGTTCCTTTCCGGTACCCGACTCACCGGTGATCAGAACGGTCATGCTGGATCGCGAGAGGCGACCGATGGCCCGGAAAACCTCCTGCATGCGAGGCGCCTGGCCGATGAGCATAGGGTAACCATTGCGGCGGGACGCAGGCGGCTTGGCGGCCGTCTCCCTGGCTGCGCGCTCCACCAGCGTTAACGCCTCGTCCACATCGAAGGGCTTGGGCAGATACTCGAAGGCGCCCCCGCGGTAAGCAGCCACAGTGCTGTCCAGATCCGAGTGTGCCGTTATTACGATGATCGGAAGGTCGGGATGAGAAACCTTCAGTTCGGCCAGCAGTTCCAGTCCGTGCACGTCGGGCATCCGGACGTCGGTAATCAGGACGTCGGGACAGCCGCGCGCCAGCGCCGCGCGGAATTCCGAGCCCGTCCCGAAGACTCTGCATCGTTTCCCGGCGGCCTCCAGGGCTTTCTGAAGCACCCACCGGATAGCCTCGTCGTCGTCCAGGACCCAGACTTCAAGCGTCGTGTTCTTCATCACCTTCCTCGATGGGGAACAACATCTGGAACACGGTCCTTCCTGGAGCGGAAACGTATTCGATCAGGCCTCCCTGCCGGGTCACGATATCCTGGGCAAGGGCGAGTCCCAGACCGGATCCTTCCGACCGGCCGGTGATCAACGGATAGAAAAGGCTCTCGCGAAGATCCTCCGGTACGCCGGGGCCGTCGTCCTCTATCTCGACGCAGGCCACCAGCCGATGCTGGCGCGCGCCGATGGTGTAATGCGTCAGGGCACGCGTCCGGAAAACAATGTGTCCCTCATCCCCAAGCGCCTGCAGCGCGTTGCGCGCCAGGTTGAGCATGGCCTGTATGACCTGGCCGC